>JANODW010000841.1:0-15028 GCA_031412875.1 Pirellula sp.
CTGTCGGCGTGGCCGCACGCGGCACGTCCGATGTTGCCGAATCGACCTGGGTGGTTCCCTCCGTGGGACTATCTTCCATCCCGTTCTCATTGGCGTTTTGGTCCGAGATCGATAGCCCCGCGCTGGTGCGATTCACAATGATCGTCTTGACCAACGTTGCTCCTGGGTCTCGCAACGCTGTGGGAAAGGTAACGAGCGGTTCGATTCGAATCTCGTTAGGAAGGGCGGCTATGGCAGCGTTGGGAACTGCCTCCGATGGTTCTCGTACGAAATCGAGGATGCGAACCGTCCCTTGAAAATCCTTCGAGGCGGTTAGACTAGCCAAGATGAGCGAGGAATACTGACCAAACAATCCCTTGCTCCATGGCCCCATCGCATCTGATCCGTTCGATCCCTCTGATCCGTTCGATCCGTCCGATCCGTTCGATCCATCTGATCCGTTCGATGCATCCGATGGGCCTGGTGGGTCCAACGGGTTCAATGGGTTCAATGGGTTCAATGGGTCCAACTGGCCTGATGCGCCTGGCTGACCCAGTGGTCCCAGCCCGTTCGCTCCCTCAGCAACCGAGCTTCGGTCCTGTCCCAACGCGATGGGGAACAAGGAATCGTAGGAGAAATAATTCTCCGAATAGTAGACTTGCAATGCATACGAATCGCGACTGGTCAATTGAAACAGGATGGCTTCCGGTACTTCGATGCGAATGACGTCCCCTTGCAGCATGGCTAGCGGCGAGTTGGCAACTTCGACTGTACGCTGCCGCGTTGCTAGGTTTCGAACCTCTTCGGCTGGTATTGCAAGGCAAGCAGCCACTTCGTCAAGCATTGGGGACAGATCGCTTGCAAACACCGTTCGATTCTCTAAGCATTCCAACCCGATGCTCCGCGGGAGTCGATGCCGGTCGCTCTTTCTCGCATGCCGATTGGCTTGATACGCAGATGCTTTAGAAAGTTTCATATGCACTCTCATCGTTTGCTAGAGGGCGAACGTCAACGGTTATTGAACGGATTTTGCTATTCACTTGGGTCAGCAGCGATTGATGCTTGGAAAGGAAGGTCTGGCAGCGCCTGCATTCCGGGGCAACTTGGAGCGCCAATCGTTGGTGCTCGATCGCTTGATTCAAAAGGTTGCGAGCTGCTTCGAGGTTGCCTGAACTTTCTTCGACGATCGCTTGATTGTGCAAAATGCCCCCGAGATTGCTTCGAATCGTGTAGTCCGATGTGCTCGCTGACAACGCTTCTAGGATCTTCCGAGACGACGAAAACGCTTGCATGGCCGCCAGCGAATTCTCTAACGCTAACTCGGATTGGCCGAGATTATTCAGCGCGCTGGCTTCATCGCTTAGCAACCGAACGGCGGCAGGACTTTTCTCCGTCAACTGATGAAGTCCCTTTGCAGCCTTTTCGAACCACGCTTGGGCAAGTTGCAGTTCCTCTTTTCTAGTCATGCAAGCTCCCAAGGCCAACTGGCAAATGCACACTCCATGTTTGGCGGCAATGGAATCGGGGTTGGCGGTCGCGTTGGCTTGGGCTAAAGCCAACGCGACGGTCAGCATTCCCGCAGCCGATTCCCCGTCTTGAGATTCGCCCGATGCGACTTGTAGCAGGGCGGTAATCAACATCTGCTGCAGATCGTCCTCCAGCCCTGCATGTGTTTCGCTCACCCGATTGCCAACCTTGCGAAGGAGAGTCCAAGCGATCTCGAATTCGCGATTGGCAAATCGTTCTTCGCCCCTTTCTCGATAGAGATGGCCGAGATTCAGGCGGACCAATGCTTGCCGTAATGCCTTTTTGTTTTCCTGCGAAACGTTTTTGAACCCTTTGCGATCCACCCATCGAAGGCACTCGTGGAAGCCGTCGACGGCGTCATCAAGATGCCCAATTCGCATCAAAATGCACGCCACATTATTTCGACACGTGAAGATCTCATCGCCTAGGTCGCGACCATCCTCAGCTTTGGCTGCCGCCTCGCTCATCAACTCCGCGGCCCGGCGATAGCTAAGGATCGCGTCGAAGTCGGCACCTCGGAGCTCCTGCAACTTGGCGAGCTTGAGCAGGGCAAGGCTGACGGAGGTCCGTTGGCTGGGATCGTGCGATGCGTACTCGGCAAAGGCGTTCAAGTAGTCGATGGAATTTTGTGCAACTTCTTGTTGCAATTCTTCGGTACCCGGCAACCATTCCAGCTTGGTCAATAGCTGTGCCCCGAATCGATCCACGACTTCGTTGGCATCCTTCAGATGCTGGACGGCGAGACTGTTTGCGGCTTCGATGGCTTTATTCTTGGCTCGCAACAACGAAGCGGTTGCTGCGGCGATCGATAACGAAAGCAGCAGGACCATCAACCCAAACGTGACGGCTCGTGCGTTTCTGGAAACCCAACGCGCGCCGACATCGACAAGCGAAGGACGGCGAGCCATGGTCGACTTCCCATCCAGCCAACGTTGCAAGTCCGCGGCCAACTCACCCGCAGTCGAGTAGCGGTCCTCACGCTCTTTGGACATGGCTTTGACAATGATGTTTTCAAGGTCTGCCGGGATAGCGGGATTGAGTCTTCGTGGAGTTGTGGGCTGTTCGCTCTGAATTTGCCTCAACATGGCCATTCGGTCGTTACCCAAAACGGCTGGGCTAAGAGTCAATAGTTCATACAAGGTTACGCCCAAGGAATAGATATCGGTTCGATTGTCGATCCAATGGGTTTTCCCAGCGGCTTGCTCTGGACTCATGTATCGCAGCGTCCCAACGACATCGCCAGAGCGAGTCAAGCTCCCTAATCCGACACACTGAGCCAAACCAAAGTCCGCAATCCATAAATTCCCTCCCCGATCCATCAGGAGGTTGGAGGGTTTGATGTCGCGATGCACGATCCCATGCTGGTGCGCATAGTGGATCGCGTCTGCCGCTTGCACACCGAGTTCTGCAATGCGGCGCACATGGTTGGGCGATCGCGCAGAAACATGCGTCGCGACACGGCAGATCGGCTCGGTCGCCGCGGGCCGCGCGTCGTCGAGTCCACCCGCGTCCATCGTTGTCCCATGCCGATCGCAACTGATGTCCAACGGCAGATTCAGATCTTGGCTAACCGTGGGCCAGGAATCGCATCCCGACTGGAGACCCGCAATCACATGCTCTAACGAATTGCCGTCGATGAACTGCATGCTATAGAAATACGTTCCCCGCTCGCTTCCGATGGAATAGACCGGGACGATGTGCGGGTGATGCAATTGGGCCGCCGCTTGGGCTTCGTTTTGGAAACGTGTGATTTGACGTTGATCCAAGACAGCCGCAAAGGGCAGCAGCTTCAAAGCGACGCGACGCCCCAGCGACACCTGATGCGCTTCGTAGACAACGCCCATTCCGCCGCGACCAATCTCCCGAACAATTTTGTAGTCCCCAATCTGCTTATCGGGCGCGCCGACAGATTCCGTGATCGGAATCGCTCTCGCCCGATCCTCGCCGACCGCATCCTCGCCGACCGCTTCATTGAGGATCCGCAGACTGCGGACATAGTGGCGGATCGCAGGTGCCAATTCCGTATGCCGCATGCACAACTGACTGAGGTTCGGTTCATCCCCTTGCTCCACCTGGGTCAAATATTGATCCAGGATTTCGGCAAGTCGTTCTTGATCCTGCGGCGATAACCGGCTCGCGTAGTCCAAACTGTCTACGTTGTCTACGTTGTCTACGTTGTCCGCATTGTGTTCACCATCCACACTGTCCACCGCGGTGAGTTCGATTTTCATCCTAGTTCGGCTCCGTCTAAACTGGCTCGGAGTTGGTCCATGGCTCGCAGCCAAAGCATGCGGCAGGCCCCTGAGGTACGCTCCATCTGTTCCGCGACGACGGCGAACGGCAACCCTTCGATGTGCCTCAACAGAATCACCTGCCTTTGTTCGGCAGGGAGTTCCTCGATCGCATCGGCCAGCAATCGCATGCGTTCATCGCGTCCGAGTTGGGCGCTGGGGCTTTCCAGCCGTCCCGCTAAAATATGTTCTAAACGAGAGTTCGATTGCTCAACCGATCCGTGGAGGCGGTGGATATAGACCTCGCGACGGACGTCCCGTTTGTCCGCTTGCAAGTGCTTCTCGGAGACTCGAATCAGATTATGGACCAGGATTCGGCGAAGCCAACCCACGAATTCTGCGTTGGTCGCGCCGCGAAAGTCTGAAAAGTCACGATGGGCCTCCAGCAGTGTTTCTTGCACCAGATCCGATGGACTGACACGCCGGCGGATACGTCGATCGAGCTGGGTCTGCGCAAGGATTTTAAGGTAGTTGGAGTAGAGAGACAGAAGTTTCCCCTGCTCTGTCGCCCCACCCCGTTTGGCTTCATGGAGCAATACCTGCATTTCGCTCGTCATGTTTTGCCTCGTTGGCGGCTGTGGCAGAAGATCCCATCCTGGGACAGCGACCGTTTGCATCCTCAGTCCCCCTCTCCGGCAGTTTGTTCGTAAAGTCCCCTTCCAATTCTTGTCGCTGGTCGCTTCCAAAGTAACCGACGGACACGCAAAACTGAAAGGCCGGAGATTTGACAGACTGTCATCCGGAAACTAAAAAACTTTTACGATTTATCGATCGCCCATCCCATGGGTGGGAGGGATGGCTTGGTTCGCCAGATTGGGTGCGTTATGGGTATGGGTTACTCGGTTGGCTTTTGCTCTGCAGATTCCTTGCCAGCTTTTTTCGCAGGGACTTCGGTTTCCTTTTCGTCTTCCTCAACGGCCCCTGGGCGAATCACTTTGGGCAATTCCTTGCCCTTGGGAATCAGTCGCATCGAGATGCTGTTGACGCAGTGGCGAGTGTTTTTGTTGGTGTACCGCTCACCTTCGAAAACGTGCCCCAAATGCCCGTCGCAGTTTTTGCACACGATTTCAATCCGGTAGCCGTCCTTGTCGATCTGCCGTTTGACTGCCCCCTTGATTTCATCATCAAAGCTGGGCCATCCGCAGTGGCTCTCGAATTTGTCCGTCGAATTGTACAGCGGTGCATTGCAGCGTTTGCAGATGTACGTTCCCTCGATTTTGGTATTGGTGTAGCCGCGATTTTGTGGTTCGGTTCCTTTTCCAAGGATAACGTACTCTTCTTCGCGCGACAGCTTGTTGAATGGGTCGATCATTTTTTTGGACTGGCTCAGGGCACTGGATTTTTTGGATTTGGAAGCTTCTTTAGACGACTCGGCTTTCGACTGGGATTTCGACTCTTTGGCCGTCTCCTGGTCCTTGGTTTTCTTCGAACCATTCTCAGGCGGATCGAATGCATAAGTCGCAGCAAATGCTCCAAATACCAGGAAAACGGTACCAACACCTAGGATTGTAAGTCGGGATCTCATCTTGGCCTCAAATGGATTGAATAGAACGGGAAACAAATCAACCAGTTGTTGACGTCACGGCGACCAGAAGCATTATAGCAAACGCCAAGTCTAAAATCAGCCAGTTTTCCTCTTTGACTTGACCGGTATAGCGATTGCGGATAACTTTTTGAGCTGCCGACGATGTGCGTTTTTATTGCTAGCACGTCGTTTTGTTGCGGGTGTGGCGGAATTGGCAGACGCGCTAGACTCAGGATCTAGTGCCCTATTACTGGGCGTGGAGGTTCGACTCCTCTCATCCGCACTCCCTGCCCATAGATGACCGAAAGAAACCTTTTTCAGCAGTATGCCCAAAGACTTTCTAGCCGGGGTGCTCCCCGAGTACGACGTGGTGGTAATCGGGAGTGGATTGGCGGGGATGACCTCTGCCAATATTCTGGGACGGGCTGGACACCGCGTGCTCCTGCTCGAACAGCACTACAAGCTAGGTGGGTTGGCGACTTGGTTCAAAAGGCCCGGTAGCCATACATTCGATATCTCGCTCCACGGCTTTCCCTTCGGCATGATCAAGAGCTGCCGCCGCTATTGGAACGAAGAGATCGCTTCGAATATCCACCAACTTAAGAACATCCGGTTCGACAACCCCATGTTCTCCCTCACGACCACCTTCAACCGACAAGACTTTACCGCACTGCTCACGTCCCAGTTCGGGGTCGAGGCAGAAAAAGTTAGCCAGTTTTTCGATGCGGCTCGCGGAATGAACTTCTATGACGATCAATCGATGACGACCGGGCAACTCTTTGAAAAATTCTTTCCAGGTCGGGAAGACGTCGTTCGGCTGCTGATGGAACCTATAACCTATGCCAACGGCTCGACCCTCGAAGACCCCGCGATCACGTACGGAATCGTCTTCTCCAACTTTATGGCCAAAGGGGTCTTTATCTACGAGGGAGGAACCGACGACCTTGTTTCCAAAATGCAAGCGGAGCTGACCAAAAACGGAGTGGATTTCCGGGTGCGCTGCGATGTTTCAAAAATTGTCGTCGGACCCAATGGCGTCCAAGGTGTCCACGTCAACGGCCGAGAAATCAAATGCCGAGCCGTTGTCAGCAATTCCAACCTTCGATCCACGATTTTAGATATGGTTGGCCCCGAGCATTTTGACCCGCAGTTCCTCGCCGATGCGCAAGCCGTTCGTCTGAACAATAGCAGCACCCAAGTCTACATGGCTCTCAAGCCCGGGGTCACCATCCCCGAGTCCACAGGGGATCTGCTTTTTTGTTCGACCGCCCCGCTGTTCCGCACCAAGCTGCTGCTAGACCGCAACATCACCTCGAGAACGTTTAGCTTTTACTACCCGCGCACTCGACCCACCAGCAAAGAACGATTTGCCATCGTCAGCAGCACCAACGCCAACTGGTGCGATTGGGCAGATCTGAACGAACAAGACTACGCGGCTAGCAAAAAGGAACTCGTGGAAACCACCCTCGATGCGCTCGAAAAATACGTTCCCAATTGCCGCGAAAAAATTGAGCACGCCGAGGCTGCAACTCCGCAAACGTTCCACCACTACACCAAACACCCCTTGGGCGCCAGCTTCGGAACCAAATTCGAAGGGCTCGCCGTGTCGCGCGGCCTCCCACAACAGATCAAGGGCCTTTATCATGCCGGCTCCGTCGGCATCATTATGTCGGGCTGGCTAGGCGCTATCAACTATGGAGTGATCGTCTCCAATGAAGTCGATCAAATGCTGACCAAATCAGCACCCTCTGTTTCGGTCCCATGATTGACTTGCACCCAACCCCGAATCACACTGTTTATCGTATTAACATCGATCCGTTATCCGCTGTTCTTTTCCAATTTGTTTGAGCATGACCACACGTCGCCGGGCTAGAGAAGTCGTTTTGCAAGTACTCTACGAAGAGGATATGAATCCGATGCGAGAGCTGGCTGTCGCCGATCAATTTGTATCGCGACGCATGCTCCAAAACAAACCCTTGATCGCCTTTGCGCAACAACTGCTAAAAGGAGTGCGAACGCAGCGAGATGCTATCGACGAGATCCTGACCAAACACGCAGCCAACTGGTCGGTCAAACGGATGACCACGATCGATCGCAACATTTTGCGAATGTCCACCTTCGAAATGATGTACGGTGGCGTGCCTGGCCGAGTTTCTATCAACGAAGCGATTGAGATCGCCAAACGCTACGGAAACCGGAACTCAGGCCAATTCGTCAACGGGATCCTCGACCGCGTCCTTCGCGAACACGAATCCAATCAAGCCGGTGACAAAGGGGTTTCAAAAAGCGTCGAGGTGTAATTCCTCGGGTCGCTTGTATCCGGTATCCGGTTGCCCCGTTATCCGTCGATCATTTCTGCAAATTGCTTCGCAGATTCTAGATCCTTCGCATCGAATAGCTTGATCAAATGATTCGGGCGATCTGTCCGATAGTACTGATAGGACTGCGAGTAGGGCTGATCGGTAGGCAGATGCAGGAACCGTTCATCTACTCCCCACTTGCTTTCGGTGATCACAGTCCCATCGCGAAGCACTCCCTGCACCAGCGCAGTATGCAGGATCTGGCCTGCGTCATCGCGATAGATGACGATGTCGTCAATTTCCGGAATGGTCACGACGAAGTAGTTATTGTCGCACAGGATGCGGTCCACATCTCTGCCCTTCAACAGGTATTGCCCCGCTGTGAAGACCCACCCATGGCAATTGGATAATCGATCTGCACCTTCACGGTGGATCCCCGCATGATTGAAACTCCTGAATTTGTCCTGGGAGGTTTGGATGTACTCGTCGAAAACTTCGTGACTTGCGGAAAGACGGTAGAGAGGGATTATTTCGCCTTTGTCGGACAACCCAAAGGCTTGTTCGTCGACGTCGACTGTCCCAGGAAGCACACTCTCAAGCCCTACGAAGCTAAAGTCTTGCGTGCGCACCATGATGCGATGGTAGCTCCAACCAACCATCAACATGGCGATTCCAATCATGGCCCACGAATGGACACTTCGTCGTAGATTGGCGGCGGGACCCGTATGACTAAGAACGCGATACGTATAAAGAATGAATCCGGACGCCACCAGCAAGCAAGCAAAATCAGAGTAGAGTTCAAGCGATAACGTCGACAGGATTCTCGCCTGTTGGATCCAATCCACGCTGATTAAGCAAGCCATTCCCACGGCCATGGCGGTAGTTGCCGCCACGATCCATCCGGAGTTTCTAGATCCATAAACAATTCGCCAAATGCTAACGGCAAGCAGCAGCAGGCTAAATCCTAAAGTGACAATCAATGCTGGAATGAGGATGAATTGTGTCAATGCCATCTCGAACAGGAGCGAAAATAGGCACTGTCAATGAAGTATCCACAGCTGCCACTCACGCAAACCCAACCCCTCTGCGGAAGTTTCGATGGCGACCATAAAATTCACGGCATCTCAATTCCGGTTTGCTAGCATTCGCAGCAAAAACAAGGGTTATTGCCTCTCACTTCCAATTCTTGGTAGTAAAAAGCAACAACCCTAGAAGCATTTTTTTGCCGATGACGCAGAAGAACCTTGACTTATTTAATGGCTTTCAAAAAGGAGTCGTCGAAGTCAACCATTCCCTCGCCGGTACCAAACGACAAAGGGGTTGGCTTTGGGGTCAATCCGTATTTCTCGCAAAAGCGACTGACGAGCGGCATCGTTTCCTTGCGAAACTTTTCGCTTCCGAACAATGCGATCGCTTGGTCGGGATCGCCGTAAAATCGGGTCTGCGTGACGACTTTCTTCATATCGGCCAATTCCAATTGGGCAAACCGGGCGCCGATCCCGATGAGCGTTTTATCGGAAGTTGCTGGATCGGCCATCCGTTTGTTCATAGCGTAAAAGGTATCCAGGATGGCGGCAGCGAATTCTTTGCCTCCGGGCTTCTTCAGCGAGTCAGCGCCGACGACCACCATATCGATGATCTCTTCGGGAATGCTGGTCGAATCGAACAGCACTTTGGCCTCGGTTCGCTTTGCCAACGACTGCATCACGAAGGGGTTCCACACCATGATCGATTGGATGTTGTCGGTCTTTCCCTGGAATGCTTGAGCAGCTTTCTCAGGATCCATCTGCGAGAAAGGGAACTTGGCAGGATCTTTGCCGAGTTTTTCTAGGCAGCGGTCAAAGCAGAATTGGGAGACGCTTTTTTCTAAACCCTTGGTCGCTTTTCCTGCAAGGGCATCGACGGAATCGATGCCTGCAACGATGCAAGCGTCCGCTCCATTGGAAGTCGAGGTCGGCATGATGGCAACGCTTTTTCGAGACGATGCCGGACCGAGGATGTCAATATTGGTGATGCATACCGCGTCCGCATTGGAGTTTCCGTAAAGCGCGATACAACTATCGTAGTCCACCAATTTGAGTTCGATATCGACGTTGTATTTTTTCTCGATCGAGCCCATTTTGCCCGCTTCGCCGTCGATTAAGCCGACATCGCTGGCTACCCCGAAAATACTCCAAGAGGGATATTCACTCCATGCGAGAATAAACTTCGGTGCAGCAGATTGTTTATTTTTTCCACCGGCATCCACCGCGGGATTTTCTGCTGTCTTGTTTTCACAGCCAGCCATCGCGGCGGCGATGGATAGCAAAGTCAAACATCCGAGAGAACCATATCGTTTCATGTTAATTAAACCTTCATTGAGCGTAAAATGGGTAGTCATTCGAAATAGTTCAGGTGTCGTCGCTGCTCGTATGCTCGCTAGCTTGGGTTTGGCTAGACGAGCCACGGAAGCTCACGCGGAGGAGGGACGCATCATGCTTCCGGGATCTTGGTCTCGCGCGGTGCAGATTCGGTAGATTCCTTCTTGGCGGAAAGCCCAATGAGGGCATCGAATTCGTCGTCCGCCGCATTCTTTTGAGCATACTCCATAAATTCCGATTCTGCCTTTTTGTTGTCCATTCCAGCGAGCTCACGGGAGATGCGAGCATTGGCGCTGGCCTTTTGCCTCAATTCACGCAATCGGTGCAACTCCTCGTTCGTTCGATCGTTGGAGATTCCGTTGACCATGTCCGCAATTTGCTTTTCTTCGGTAGCAGACAAAATATCCGCAACGGCGTCGTGCTTTTCCTCTTTGAGTTTGTCGAGGTCTCGCATCAGCGATTGGATTTGGTTCTTGTGACTATTGACGTTGCTCATCAGTTGTTTGAGGTCGGCGTCCAATTCGGTAGCGCGTTGCTGTTTTTCCACCAGCGTGCTGGTGAAGTCCTTGAAGGCCGACTGGCACTTGAGATACTCCGGATCGTTTCGCACCGCTGTGGCATCGCCGTTGTATTTTTCTGCGATCTGTTTGGCCCTGGCCGCCGCGCCCGACTTGAGCTTTTCCAGTTTTTGAATCTCTTCGGTCAAGCTACTGAGTTTGTCTTTTTTGCCCTCTTCCTGTGCAATCATCGCGCTGATGGCATCCTTGTACTCGTTGAGTCGCTTCTTTTTCTCTTCGATGATTTTGTCGAATGTTGCAGAAATGACGGTCGGGTTGTTGCTCATCGAATCGGCAGCCGAATTGACTTTGCCGGTAAACATGTATCCGATCGCTCGGAAAAAACGGCCAATTGCTCTGAACATCGAAACTCTACTCCTGTTAGTGGTCTGGTCGTGTTAGTGGTCTGGTGGGCGGTCTTAGGCTATTGGATTATCACATGATTAGATCTATAAGGATTCCTTGGAGCGTGCATCCAAGTCCATGGATTGCTCGATCTCTCGCATTCTTTCTTCGGTTCGTTTGGCGACTCGCAAGGACGCCTCGAGTTCGTCGCGAAGACTTCCCAAGTCGCTCTGTTGCTCTTCGTTCATAAGTTCTCGATAGTGTTTAACGGCGGACTGCATATGTTCGATACTCAGTCGGATCTCACTCAGGGTATGCTCGCGTTCCTCAAGGATACTTTTCTTTTCCTCGCCCGAGAGTCGCTCGGCAAGGCTATGCAACTTGAGCGACTGTTCAAGCTGTTCGGTCGCCGACCAAAATAATTGACGCACTTGTTTGACAATCTCTTGGCTTTGGATCGCGATCCCAGGCTTTTTGGCAAACTCCTCGAAATCGTTGCGGCAAGTTCTCAGCAGGGTCAAATAGTCTTTGGTGCGGTAGTCTTTGTCTGCCCTGAGCCGGAACTGAAGCTGATCCAGTTTGTCCTCCTCTGCCTTGAGCCGTTTCATCGCATCCTCGCGAAGGATCTTGGCGGCTACCTCGTCTGCATAAAAGATCGTGCGAGTTGCAAGCCATCCTACCCCTCCCAATACCAACACCAAACCCGCCACAGTCAAACTGGTAATACCGTTGGCGGCCCACGAGACAAGCCATGACGAAGCCCCTGCCACAACCGGCAACACCACAGAGGGTGCCCAAAGCAGTTCGCTCGCAATCCTAGACCGTAAGTCTGACAATGTTCTAATCTCGAAAAGTTAAGTTTGACTGCCCGCGTCGTAGGGTCGCATATCGTAGGGTCGCATTAGGCGACTGCCGCTCGCTCCCTTTCGCATCAATAAGGGATCTCACCGACCGAAAAAGTAACTCGCGTCTCCCCGGTGATATCGCCAGGATTGGTCCGCATTCGCTGCTTGGGTATCCCTGCCGACTCCAAGTATTGTAGTGCACCTAACGCTCGTTTGGCAGCCAACTCCTTGTTCGCCTCCACGTCTCCCAAATTGGACGCATTTCCCCGAATCATCAAGTAGTATTGCGGCCAAGCTTGAAGCCTCTCGGCCAACTCTCTCAGAATCAGTTGGCTTCGGTCGGTCAACGTCGAACTGCCCCTCGAAAAAACCAATTCAGGCACATTCAATGTCCCTACGCTGGCCAATTCCGCCCATTGCTTTTCGGTCAACTCCTTTAAGACAGACTCCTCCCGTATCGCCTCGGATTGTACACCGGGATAAAAGTTCTTCGACATCAGTTGCTTCATGGGACGATCAAAATACAAACGATTCCACTTCCCATCGGCCGGCTCGCGATCGAGCGCACCTGTGGCTTTCAACACTTTCGATATGCGCTCTAGGATGTTCTCGATATGAATGATGGCTCCTTGCCGCAAACCAAAATGCGCAAAGTTTTCCTGCGTGTTTTTCCATTGAATGCCTTGCACCATCTTGGTCGCTTGCTCGGGCTCAATGGTCAACTTGGTCAGCTTCGCGTCGTCCAACATCAACTTCGCTTGCTTGGCCGCATCCCGATAACTGAACAACGATGTGAAGTAACTTTCCAGGACCGCCTCAACCACCGGCTCGTGCTTGATCAAAAAATCGCGATTGACGACCAGCGTGTCGACGATGTACCCAGTGAATTTCGAGCTGTCGGTTAAAACATGCAAAGCATCGTTCTTCAGCATCTGGCTTACGAAAGGCTCCCACACGACGTAAACATCGCTGGTCGACGGATCCGAATTCTTGTATCGCTCAATCAATTTTTCCGGGGATGCCATCGGAACCATCGCGTCTTTTCCAACCTGATGAAGTCCAAAATCCTGGATCACTACTCTTGCCAGCGTTTCGCTCGGGGAGTCCCCCACCAATACAAAACGGACGTCCGGGGAATTCAATCGGTCCACATTCTCAAATCGCTTTTTGTAGGCCAACATGGCATCCGCCCCACGCGTTTCGTCCACTATCGCGACGATCGTCGCTGGCGGTATATCCAACTTGGAAAATGTCTTCAGCAATGCATCGGCCGGAAACAATGCGAACTGCAACGTCCCTTTCTCAAGTGCCCCCGCCCGCGCGGTATAGTCCGCGCCATCGTCCACCAACTTTAACTTGACGCCACGATTGGCGAGCTGGTTTTGAAACTCCTCCGTTCGAAATATCGCGTACCCTGAAAAACTATCGATCCCAATCGATACCGCTTGGCTGAATCGGCTCGTACTCGATGTCGCGTCGAGCTTCGCTTCCTCCTCCTGCT
Organism: Pirellula sp.; assembly: GCA_031412875.1. GTDB lineage: Bacteria > Planctomycetota > Planctomycetia > Pirellulales > Pirellulaceae > JBKCUI01. The sequence goes on from JANODW010000841.1 coordinate 13,231, forward strand.
TGGCTATCTCTGTATTCTTGGTCTCTCGAACCGGAGCGATCACGAGCTTCCAAATCCCAACTCCTATCGCAAGTACGATCAACCATACCAACGCCGCTAAAATGATCTTTGTTTTCGACACAGCGATTCTCTCGCTCCCCTCGGGTTATGAAACCTGTTCCGACTTAACTATCCAACCACTTTCGCCCAGCTATCCCGACTTCATCCTCCGAATGGCCACCCATCTTCAACGATCGGCTCATCACCCGCGATATCCAAGCGATCGCATCGCTACGCGACGGCACACGCTCGCTTGGCCCATCTCCACCTTCTAACGGGGCGCCCTCCTCTAACGGGGTGCCCTCCTCGGTTGCAATGGCACTTGCCCCAAAATGGTCTGGCGTCCCAACGATAATGCGAACTTTGGCAGGCAGAAACAAGGCGCTATACACCTCCCACCCCGCCGGCGCTCCCTCGATCCATATCGGAACCAATGGCACATTCGCTCGCATGGCAACAATCGCCGCCCCCGGCCGAATCGTCAACAATGGACTCTCCCCTCGATTGATTCTCCCCTCCGGAAACATCCCCACAAACCGACCACTCTTAGCCAATGCAATCGCTCGCTTGGTCGACGCCGTATCCACGCCGCCTCGGTTAGTAGGTATGGCCTGAAACGTGCGCAATATGGGCCCAAATAAAAAATGTTTAAAGTACTCTCCCGCAACCATCCAGTGCACCCGACGCCCCCCCACCAACTGCACAAAAAAAGGATCCACAGAACACCGATGGTTGGCAATCAATACCGCTCCCCCCTTCATCCGATCCCCCAATAACCAATTGCGACAATCTCGCCCTCCCAAACGATCTTGCCCACCCACCGGATTCCCCACCTCCCATTCCCCCCGCCACTCTATCTCTACCCGCCATAACACCCGGGCCAATCCATACACCGGCGCATACAGCATCCGCTCCCAAGGCGTGTAGCGCCCACGACCAAACAAACTTTTGGCAGCATAAGCGAAAGCGATGCAAACGCAAAAAATTAGAAAAAGCACTGAGGCCATCGGGTGTGTCATTTTGGAAGGAATTTCGGTAAGTCACAACGATGAAATGATTTAGGTATCCAAACGGCCACTCAAAACGCCACCATGAGTCGCTGTAATGATATCAAATCCTTTAAATCGCAGGGGATTCTAAAGAAACTTAGCAGAAAAGAGAGTAGCCAAGTCGACACTGTATCGGGTATCGTAGAGGGCGTCGCCAGGACACGATCTTAAGCCGGTCGGAGCCCGTGACATCTCACCATCGAAGCGATGTGTGGCTGAGTTTTGAAAGGTAGGAGCAGAGCCTAGCGGCCACGGGCTCTTCCCCGTTAATTGATTAGAAGCAGTAGTCAATTGCCCTTCAACGCTCGGTGACATGCAGCTCAACACGAAGTAGCACACTCAACAGTGCACTGAGAACCAGCAAAGCGCGATTGAACGGAAACTCGGAGTGCATGCTGCGATGGTTATTCGAGATGAACGGCCCGACCGGCTATTTTTTTTTGCTGCCAACACCTCGTTGACGTAGTTCGCCGCTCCGCCGCCTCATCCCCTTCATGGTCCCACCCACCGTACATATCCCCGTCTTGCTCAACGAAGTGATCGAGTGGTCTGGTCTGGGGCGAGCAAGCGAGCGCAATCGCACCGTGATCGATGGCACCCTCGGCGGTGGCGGGCATGCATGGCATCTCATTCAAACGCTTCGCCCTGCGGATATGTTGGTCGGGATCGATCGCGATGCGGGTGCGATTGATCGAGTGACAGAACTTTTC
>JANODW010000842.1:0-5420 GCA_031412875.1 Pirellula sp.
CGTCACACGAAACTTAGGACACTTTTCGTGACAGTCAAACTTTGACGATCGAAATGTTTAGTTTTTCTGGGCAAGAGAAATGCTTTTATAAAAAACATTCACGTTGGCGCTGGGGGCTGTGAGGATTGTATCGATTGCTCCAACACGCGCTGGGGGGGGTTGCAGGCATGCATCGGGAGTCTGGCTGCCCAATGGCACTCACTTTCGCAGCGGAGGTCGCCAGACTTCCGGTATTATGGCTGAGATAAGCAGCGATTCTTTGCGGGTCCTGACCTGACGGCTTGGGCCGTTCCGCTAAAGTGAGCGCTATTGGTGCGCTCCCACTAGAGCCTCTGCGCAGAGAGTTGATTAGATATTTCAAACGCGATCTCTAACGCTTGCTCATAGTTGAGCCGGGGGTCGAGCTGGGTCTGATAAGCTGACTCCAAATCGGATTCGGTGAGCCCCCTCGATCCGCCCACGCACTCCGTTACGTTTTCGCCGGTTAGCTCGAGATGTGCTCCCCCTAACATCGATCCGCATGCGCGATGGATTGCAAAGGAAAGCCGAAGCTCATCGACAATGTCATCAAAGCGTCGTGTCTTGCGTCCATGTGCGGTCGAAACCGTGTTTCCATGCATGGGGTCGCACACCCACAATACCATTCGATTCTCTCGGCGGACCGCTTCGATCATGGCAGGCAATGTGCTTTCCACTTTGGATCGTCCCATTCGATGGATCAGTGTTAACCGACCAGGTTTGTTTTCCGGATTCAAGCGGTTCGTCAATTCGATCAACTCATCGGTTGTCATGGAGGGCCCAACCTTGACGGCAACCGGATTGCGGATTCCCCGAAAGTACTCCACATGGGCTCCTGTCAGCGCCCGCGTACGCTCGCCTATCCACGGCAGGTGCGTCCCAAGATTGTAGTAGCCGATCCCGCGAACGCTTGGACGCGTTAAGGCGGTTTCATAGTCCAGATGGAGCGCTTCGTGGGAGGTAAAGAAATCGACCCGCTTTAGGTCGGTGGTCCGCTCCGGCAAAATCGTCTCCACAAATCGGATGGCATTGCCGAGCGATTTCACGAGTTCGCGATACCGCTGCGCAACTTCCCCTTTTGCCTCATCTACAAAGAGCAAGTTCCAATTTTCGGGATGATGCAAGTCTGCGAATCCTCCCTCGCTGAGTGCTCGGACGAAGTTCAATGTCAGCGCCGATCGCTCATACCCTCGCAGCAACAGCTCCGGATTCGCTCGACGGGCTTCCTCGGTAAATTCAAAACGATTCACCAAATCGCCGCGATAGCATGGAAGCGATTTGCCGTTCTGCGTTTCGGTATCGCTCGATCGCGGCTTGGCGTATTGACCTGCCATGCGGCCAACCCGCAAGATGCGTTTACGAGATCCGAAAACAATGGCCAAACTCATTTGCAAAAGCAGTTTCAGTTTGCTCGCAATCGGCTCTGTCTGGCATTGGTCAAAGGTCTCGGCGCAGTCGCCTCCCTGCAACAACCAGGCCTCACCCCTTTGGGCAGCCGCAATCCCGTCGCTCAAATGGTCCACTTCCCAACTGGTGACCAGCGGAGGCATCATGCTTATCTGATTTAAAACGTTCGTAAGCGCGCTAGAGTCGAGGTAATCAGGCTGCTGCGTGACCGGAAACGATTTCCACGAGGAAGGTGACCAAGAATGAGGCATGAACAAATCTGATGATGTTGGAGGGGGATGATCGAGTGTCGCGCCAGCACGATCGATGGGGGCTCGGCTGCGACAACCCATAGGATAGCCCGATCGCTCGGAATGCAGAGTGCAATTTAGGCTCAACTCGGAGAATCCTATCCAATTTCGCGGCAAGTGCTCTAATGGCCAAAGTTCTTTCCGCCACAGGACCCATTTTTGGGGATCGGCTGTGAAATCATACTATTGACGCGATTGATAGTCGCCTTTTGCTCCGCAAAAGTTCGCCATGTACCGCACCTTTCGCAGTTCGAAACGCGACTTTGATCATTCAAAACCTAGGAGTAAAATGCGACCTTATCTGGCTCCTCATCGATGCCCGGGCTGCGAGATCCGCAAGCCGCTGTGCTTCTGTTCTCTGATTCCGCGAATCTCGCTCCGGACGCGCGTCCTGATTCTCATGCACACGTCGGAAGAAGTGCTGACAACCAACACCGCCCGGTTGGCGAACAAAGCATTGACACATAGCGAAATCCGCATTCACGGTCGACGCGACGAGCGGATGTTGCTCCCGGATTTAGAGGAACCTGGGCTGGTATCCTTGCTGCTCTTTCCAAGCCCCAACGCGATCGAGTTGACCCCGGAATTTGTAGCCAGCTTGGAGGCGCCCGCCCGTTTGATCGTGCCCGATGCCAACTGGAGGCAATCGTCCAAATTCGTTCGGCACGAACCGGGATTGGCGGGCATCCGTCACGTCAAAATTGCTCGCGGAAACCCTTCGGAATACCATCTCCGGCTTCAACGCGATCCCCAACATCTCTGCACTCTCGAAGCGATCGCGAGAGCCTTGGGAGCATTGGAATCCCCCGCCGCGCAGCAAAGCCTCGAGACGCTTCTGCGCATCCTAGTCGAACGAACGCTTTGGTCGCGGGGCAAGATGCGGGCCAGCGACTGCGTTACCGCGGGCATTCCGATTCAAGCAATGCTTTAGCGACCATTTGTGCTGATGGATAGTTGCCTTTTGCTCCGCAAAAGTACGCGCTTGCTTCAGCGCCGAGCCCCGCGTATCCACTGCTTGAAGGCCATGTAGCTCAATCCGATCAGTGCTAGGCCGCAAATGGCGATCGTCCAATTGGTTTTCGCCCCTATCTCTTTGGCGATAGGTTCAATGGCAACATTGGCGGCGACCGATGCCAGTTCTTTCGTTCCGAGGAGAAAGGGTTCGGGGTCCGCCAAGAAAGCAGCCAGGGCCGTTCCGACCAGCAGCGCGCCTTTGTTTTTCCAAACGAAACCCATCGCGTCGTCCCCGTATTTCCCAACCACTGAGAGCAATTCAGACGTTCGGCCGATCTTGACCAACTCCCCTTCATCCAGCATCATTTTGATCTGTCGCCCACTTTTGGTAGACAGGTTTTTCAAAGCGACGGCTGCGGATTGCCCTGCCATCTCCAATACCGGCTCCGCGATCTCTCCATGTTTGATCATCGCCTCGGCCGCATCATCTCCAAGCCTCGAGGCGATCGCGCGACGCCCTTGATTGCCTACCACCCAGATCGCTTCGTCTCCGTGTTTGGCGAGTAACCGTGCGGACTGCTGAACACCCTCAACTGCAGCGTCGTCTAACAATTGGATGGAGCGGGGGCCGACTTTGCGAACGGCTTCGGCCACGTCGTCCCCATACTTCACGAGCAGCGACTCCACTTTGCGAGTGAGTACCTCGCTCCCCTCCTCGGCAACTTCTTTGCTGAAGCGGCGGGTTACGAAGTCCACCAGTTCGCGAGCCAATGCAGCCTTGCTCTGCGAGAACCCCTTGGAATCGAAAGCAACCACGATGCACAATGCCATCGCGCACAGCACCCCTGTTCGCAGCTTCCCTGTTTGCAGATCCATTGTGTCATCTCTCTTCTTGATTTGGTTCGGGACGCAAGTTTTCCTCGACGCCCAGAAGCTGGAAAATAGCCGTACGTCTCAACTCCGCACGGGTTTTAGCAATTTCGTCAAAATGCTGCGCGAGGCCCTTTGTCCTGTCGTCTCCATAACAGATCATTCGCTGCATTACTTTGAGCTGGTAATTCAATTCTTCCTCCAAGTTCTTGGTCGGATCGTTCCAGTGATTCCAGACGGCCGAGACGATTTGGTCGATCACTAGGCCAACGAGGATACCGATCCCGAGCGTTGCCCAACCCGATGCGGCGCCTGTTCCTAAAATCCCCGCCGAAACCCCAAGCCGAACGGCCACTTGCGTCAGGACTTCGCCCACGATGATCGACACCAATTGCGATCCAACATTGGATTGCAAATCCAAGCCAGAAACCTGCATGGCGCACTCGATAGCGGCATCGAAGTGAGATCGAAGTGCGTCTTCGTCCAGCAAACTCAAACGATTCGTAGCGGCCAAGTCCTCTACATCGACTCGGAGGTCCGCCAGCATCTTGCTCTCGACGCTGCGAATCTCCGCCAAGAACGCGTTGACTGCTTGCTCAATCGTTTTGGTCAGGTCCTCACCGCGGAGCACTTGCCCCTCGAATTGCGCTCGCAAAAACTCGGCATGCCGGTCACCCCGAGTGAACGGAGTTGCATCCGCCACAAGCCGCCATTTGCTCCCCCAACCCAATGCCGATTTTGCAAATGGGCCGGTTTGAGAACGGCTCCGCTCGAACAAGGAATCGATCCCTCCGAAATGCTTGCGCGCCGCTTCCGCAATCCGCTCCTCCGCAAAATCTAAATGCGGTAGCGCAATTTCCCGCATGTCTTTCATGGATCTCATCGATCGCATGGACTCCAAAGCAGACGCGGCGTGACTATCGGCATGCCGTGTGTCGTTCAGCCAGCGAAATCCGTTCGGAAGAAAGGCCCATAAGCAACCTAAGGCAATCGCGATCACCGCGCAAACGATGCGTAGTCTCACAGTCTTTGCCATCCGCCAAGCAACCTCAGAAAGGTTTCGAATCCTTGCAACGTGCATTTACCCATAGGTTCACCCATGGATTATTGCAGGCGACGGTACCCGTGAATAGAGTTCTCTCCTGTACAATTCAGTTCCGCAAGGCGGGCGGCAGGCTGAAACATACCAACCGTAGTTTGGGACCATCGTCCCGAACTGATAAACGGACGGGACAAAGGTCCCATCCTACGGTAGTTAATGATCCCGCCGATCGCCTAACAGATCTTAAACGGACCCAAAAACCCATGGCAACGAACAAGGTGGTTATCCCAATCATGAATTGCAAATGCTGGAAAATAGGTGCCTTGGTATCGCTCATCGGGTTCTGTCAACCTATGAGGGAAACCGTTGCCGCGCAAGAGAACGTGAGTATTACCGCAGATGTGGTTTATGGGCACAAAGATGGCATGGCTTTGACATTCGACGTCATTCGCCCGCAAACCAACGCAAACGGAATCGGGATTCTGTTCATGGTTAGCGGAGGATGGGTTTCGACTTGGTCTGAACCCAAACAGATGTTGCCTCTGTTCAAGCATTTGTTGGATCAAGGCTACACGGTGGTTGCGGTCCGGCATGGCAGCAGTCCACGTTTTTTGGTGCCGGAGTGCGTTAGCGATGTCCAGCTCGCGCTGGATTTCGTTTCCAAACATGCGTCCGATTGGAAAATCGATCCCAAGCGACTGGGTGTATTTGGATTCAGCGCCGGCGGGCATCTCTCTCTGATGCTCGGGACAGTCGGAGGTACCAAAAAAGGAAGCGACTCGATCGCGCGGGTCGCTGCTGTCGTTGCGGTCTTTCCTCCAACCGATCTAGCACCCTAT
>JANODW010000843.1:0-1062 GCA_031412875.1 Pirellula sp.
TGCGTAGCGAGGGTCGCAGATATGTTGACAACGTTGAATTGGCCTGCACTGGTCCCCAAGGGCAACAACCTTGCTTGATTGGGCAAGTTGTTCGGTTCTACCTCAGCAATGTTCAGCGGGGCATTGGGTTCGCCGTCCGCACTGCTGGGGGCTTCTCCACTCACTCCACCGTATTGCAAATTAGACAGCCGCGCATACTCCTGCGGGCTGATGGAATTCGGCAGATCGGCAGTAAACTTTCCGATTGGCGGATAGTACAAACCGTTGATTGCGTCGACAGTCATCAATCGTCGGTCTTCCAGCGCTTCAAGAACCATTCGCCGCTTGCTTGCGACGTTCCTCTTTGCGTTTTTGCTCATCCGAGATTGCTCGCCGTACTGACGTTCCTTAGCCATGACTTACCCAGCAGTAGAAGAAAAGTGACCGTACCCAACAAAACGAAGCTCTTGCATTCGGACCGATTTGAGCGTTTGGCCGCAAACCTTTGGCAATTCAAGGACTTCGTCGGGCTCAAATGGACTTCGAACTCGTGGGATCTATCCTAATTGCGACCAAGTACGTGTCAACAAAACGGTCACCGGTCAGATGCCGGTGGTCCTCCAAAAGTTCCGATTCTGCATGCCTTTCCGTCAAAGTCCTCATAGTCGTTTCCCTTGCAAATCGGAATTCAGATGCGATATTAGAGTTGAAATCGCCGCAGGAGGCTCAAATCGCTACAATTTGTGAGCAACCGACGAATCACGGTCCAAATGCGTTCGCCCGGTCCGATTCTGGGTCGGTTTCTTTTTTTCTTTTGAAAAATGGAAATAAAGTTCTAATCTCGGGGGTTTCAGGCAAGCTTTTGGATCCATTTTTCGTAGTCATGCGACCAGTGTTCGTAGTCATTCGGACCTGTGCAAGAAGACCTAAGCAATCATCACGCGAAATGAAATCAGCGAAGGGAGTTAGGTAATACGTGAAGCAACCCGTCCAGCGTCCATCCGGTGGAACCGTCGCAAAGCTTGACCTTCTCCAACGCCGAGACCGGAGTCTCTTCGTTTTCGAGCAAAAGTCTTGGTCGGA
>JANODW010000844.1:0-4216 GCA_031412875.1 Pirellula sp.
CTCAGCATTCGATAACGTCGGACTTGATGCAGACAACAGATTCCTATGCACGCTAGTATGACGAAAAAAATGGCGTGCTGGTACAAGTTGATACGCATGTATGGCTCGAGGAACAACAGCGATAGAAAAGAAAGCATGGAAACAATTGTTACCAGCACCACCAACCGAGCTCGAAAAAACATCCCGCCTCCTACAATCACCATGGGATAGCCGATGAGTATCGCACCAGGGGGAACCGCCGGATTCGAAAGCATCGAAATCAGAACGGTTAGAAAAACGGCATCTGCACAAAGCCAAAACGTTGCCACCTTCGTCTCCAGCTTCTTCTTGCTCGCCACGAGACCGCACGCAACACTTAACGCAATCCATGCGAGCATCAGGGCTGTCACTTGCAAATGGTATGACAGTTTTTTGTCAGTCGACATGGCATACTGAACTTGGCCCACGATCAGCGCCAATCCGAGCGCACCCAAGTGGGTAGAAATGACGGGCGCTCTACGGCCAAATCTTCGGAGGCGATCGACAAGTGTCGGTGCCTTTGCATGAGTAGGCAGCCCGTTCAGAAACCGTTCGAGATCCTCTGCTACCAAGTTTGCATTCGCGTATCGATCTTCCGGCTTCTTCTCCAAGCATCGCATGCATATCAACTCAAGCGACCGTGGAATCTGCGGATTAAGAGTCCTCGGTGGAATGGGTTCGCTCTCGGAAACTTGAACGAGTGCGTCCAGAATGTTCGCTGCAACGAAGGGAGCTTGGCCGGTTAAGCAATAGTATAACAATCCACCAATACCATAAATATCGGCTGCTACCCCGATGTTTTTATACTCCCCAGCCGCTTGCTCGGGAGACATGTACCCAGCCGTTCCCAAGATCTGGCCGGTTTGGGTCAAATCTGAATTGCCGCTCGTAGATTTGGCCAATCCAAAGTCTGCAACGAAAGGCTTGAGTTGCGCATCCAGCAAGATATTGCTTGGCTTCAAGTCGCGATGCACGATACCTTTCGAGTGAGCGAACGCGATCGCCATCGCAACAGGAATAATCGTCTCAGCAATCTTCGTATAGGCAAGCGGTTTTTCCTTTATCTCCGTCGACAGGTCCGTCCCGTCGATCCATTGCATCGAGAAAAAATCGAGCCCATCGATTTGGCCGACGTCGTAGACGGTTACGATATTGGGATGCTGGAGTTGCGCTGCAAAACGCGACTCCTCGTGAAACCTAGCACGCAGAGCACTGCTTTGCGTGTCCTCGACCCCAAACCATTGATCCGTCCGAATCAATTTGAGAGCTACTTTTCGAATGGGAATATCGCCTTTGTATTGTTGCGCAAGATAGACCATCCCCATGCCGCCGTGGCCTAACACCTTCAAAAGCTCGTATTGACCTAATCGTCTCGGCAAATCTCGACCGAAGTGCGTTGGCGTCGGTCCCAGTGCCGGCTTGGCGGCAAGGGTCTCGGCATCCATAAATACACATCGAAGTAGATGGTGTTCGTTCGGAAACCTGGCAGCATAATTTGCATATGGCAATGGTTTGCCATATTTGAGCCGGTACTCGCGATCGAGCTTCAGCAATTCCAAGAGCAATGCGCCCCTATCCGACTCTATTCCTCTCGCCAAATAATCTTCGACGACCGGTTCAAGGCCCTTCTGAAACTCGACTTCAAATGCATCGCAAATCGGACCAATGCGTTGCAAGACATGGTAGTCCACTTCAAGCAAATCAAGCGAAGTCATTTCATCGTTCGGCATTGCATGCTTCCGCATTTACTGTTGGCTCTCGTGTCCGGATTCAACCGAATGAGATTATGGCTAAGCCCACCATTTGAATCAAATGGAATATTCCATGGTTATCAAAAGTCCCAGACCATTGAGGACGCCAGGCGGATTGAGTATCCACGATCATGCGAAGAAAAAAAGATTTTCAATTTTTTTCAATGCAGAAAGCGATGTCCCATCATCCCTTCAAACAGTTTATACTTTTGCTTACTCTCCAAACCGAAATCCGGCTGCGACACCCCTCAGGTTCTTTGCCAAATCATTCGAACGATTCGAGACCGCCTCGTATCAGGCTTCATTGAAGGATAGATTGATGAGTACGCCCTCTGACACCCATTCCATTTCCGACCAACTGGATGATGTGAAGCATCGCGATGAAATTGCCATCGCAAAACTATGGGACCACTATTATCCGGCCCTCGTCAAACTTGCTGAAAAGCGTCTCGCAGCATTGGGAGTTCAGCAACGGGCGTTCAACGGAGAGGATGTTGCAGCCAGTGCTTTAGTTAGCTTTTTTCGAGCCGTTCAACTGAATCGCTTTCCTGCTTTGGACTCCGAAGTCGAATTGTTTCGACTCCTAAGATCGATGACCTTACGCAAAGTATACGACCGGAAGCGCCGAAGCCAAACTCTCAAAGCAGGCGGAGGGAAGGTGCGAGGTGAATCGGCGTTTGGCTCCAGGTCACCATCAGAGTCACCTTCCGTGCCGGGGCCAGGAATCGACGCCATGCAAAGCGAAACACCCTCGCCGGAATGGATTGCCATGATGGCAGAAGAATGCGATGGCCTTTTGGCGATGTTGCAAGACGCGGAACTGCAAACCATCGCCTACCTTCGATTGGAGGGCTATAGCAACCTTGAGATCGCAACGAAGATAGGCAAGTCGGTTTCGACCGTCGAACGACGACTAAGCGAAATTCGAGCCTGTTGGAAATCGTCACTCGAAGATGAAAACCAGGACAAACACAATGAATAGTCGCTTGGACTCGGTCCGCACTCGCGACGGCTTGACGCTCGAATTGCGATATTGGCCAGCAAACACCACCGTAGCAACGAACGGGGTGATCCTCCTCGTGCATGGATTAGGAGAGCACATCGGCCGTTACGATCGCCTCGCCAGGAAGCTCGGCGAATGGGGATGGTCCGTCGTCGGGTACGATCAACGGGGGCATGGTCGTTCCTCCGGCAAACACGGAGTAATCCAGGAAAAAGACGCTCTCTTGTATGACCTCGCCTCGGTACTCGACAGCATCCAACCCGTCGTCGCAAATCAAAAGCGGGTTCTCATCGGGCACAGCCTGGGCGGGCTAGTCGTAGCGAGATTCGCGGCCGCGTTATCCGATCCTGAGGACCGGTCGCCATGGAAACGGCAGGTAGATTTGTGTGTTTTGTCCTCTCCTGCGCTTGCCCTTCACCCCTCCCTCATGCAGACGATCCTCGTTAGGACGCTTGGGAATTTCATGCCCGATTTCACACTGCGCAATGGCTTGAATCCCGATTGGTTGTGCACAGACGCCGACGTCGTCAATGCGTATCGACGCGATCCATTGGTGCACAACCGCGTCTCCGGACGCCTCGGATGTTTCATCTTGGATGCGGCCGAAGTTGTTCGCCTTCATGCAGCCTCATGGGTAATTCCAACGTTGCTACTCTACTCGGGATCGGATCGTTGCGTATCTCCCAGCGGTAGCATTCGGTTCTCGCAAGCTGCGCCCAAGTCAGTGGTTGAATCTCGAGCGTACCAAAGTCTAAAACACGAGATTTTCAATGAGCTTGAATCGGCAGGCGTTTACTCCGCGCTGGACCATTGGCTGCGAAAATTCTCTTTGGATTCAACAAAGGCAACCAAGACGCAGTCGCCCATAGCTTAAAAAATCGAGATTGCCAAAATGAGTAATACCAAGAGCGCGAATCGAAAAATGTCAAAGTTGTGGATTCTCAAACGCATTGCAACGAGCTTGTTCGGATTGTGGTTGATGGTTAGCTTTGTGTTCTATTGGGCTCAAGAGTATTTCTTAATCGAAGCAGAAAAAAATCCGAGTGGCTACCCCGAACGGGCCAAAGATCCGAGCGGTTTTAGTGAAATGCAAAAGCTCGAACCGTCGTACAACAGGTTCGTAAGTCCCCGAATAGGATTGCTACCAGAATCCAAAGAATTGGACCCAAGCATCCCAGTAGCAATCAACTTCCAAAAGTTTGATTCGCCAAGTCAACCTCCCCGAGGCAAACTGTTTTATCTTCACGGAAACAGAGGAAGCATCGAGAGATGCCGTTTCGAGATCAAACCGTTCTTGGACGCGGGCTACGACGTTTGGACAATGGACTATCGAGGATTCGGTAACAGTAAAGGGAAACTTTCTGAAATCAATTTGCTTGCCGATGCACAAATGGTTTACAAAGAGATTCTCAAAAGAGAAGAAATCGACATCGTCTGGGGACGG
>JANODW010000845.1:0-5081 GCA_031412875.1 Pirellula sp.
AGTAGCGCACGTAAAGGCAACTTTCAACAACACAACTGTGACGATCACCGACATGAAGGGTGACACATTGTGCTGGGCGAGCGCCGGAACGAGCGGCTTCAAGGGGTCTCGTAAGAGCACACCGTTTGCAGGTCAATTGGCCGCACAGCAAGCCGCCGAAAAAGCAGCCAAGTTCGGCGTGAAGGAAATCGAAGTGAGAGTCAAAGGGCCAGGTTCGGGCCGCGAGTCGGCAATCACGGCTCTGCAAGCTGCAGGGATTACGGTCAAGTTGATCGAAGACATTACGCCCATCCCTCACAACGGATGCCGACCGCGCAAGCGTCGCCGCGTTTAGTCCAAACGGTACCTTTTAAGTCATCACGATTCAGTTTCAGTTGTTTTTGGAGTACTTAGGCAATGCATATTCGTTGGCGTGGATTAGAGCTACCGAGTCAAGTGAGTATCGATCGATCGACCCTTTCGTCGACCTACGGGAAGTTTACGACCGAGCCATTCGAACGAGGCTTTGGAGCGACAATCGGAAATAGTTTGCGACGTGTTCTTCTGTCCAGTTTGGAAGGCAGTGCGGTAACGCAGATCAAAATACGTGGCGCTCAGCACGAGTTCTCTTCGATCCAAGGTGTGCTCGAAGACGTCACGGAAATCGTTCTCAACGTGAAGAGCTTGGTCGTTAAAAACCATAGCGACAACACCCGCGTTCTGACCGTAACACGCGACAAAGCTGGTCCGATTACCGGTGCTGATGTGCAGACGGACTCGGACGTCGAGATCATCAACAAGGACCACGTTTTGGCAACCTTGACCGCCGACGTCCCTTTCATGATGGAAATGGTAGTTGAAAACGGACGAGGCTACATTCCTGCGACCGAACACAGCTCGGGCGATCACGAGATTGGGATTATTCCGGTCGATGCGGTCTACAGCCCCGTCGTCCGTGTCCGGTACTTCGTTGAGGAAACTCGGGTTGGCCAAAAAACCAATTACGATCGACTGATCATCGAATTGTGGACCGACGGCTCGGTGCATCCTGAGATGGCTTTGGTAGAGGGAGCGAAGATCCTTCGTAAACACCTCAATCCATTCGTCCAGTCCAGCGAACTTGGAAAGCAAGTGCATGCGGTAGCACGCGGCGGACCTGGAAGCGCCGAAGCGCAACTCGAAGCCAAGCTGAACACGACCGTTGCCGAACTGAAACTTTCCGTTCGAGCCAACAACTGCTTGGAAGCCGAAGGGATTCGTCAAGTACGCGACCTTGTGCAACGCACGGAAGACCAGTTGCTAGAAGTCAGAAACTTCGGTGAAACGACCTTAACCGAAGTTCGCGAGAAGCTCGGCAACATGGGATTGCATCTTGGGATGCGAGTTCCTTCGCTGCGTTAGTTCGCTGCGTCAAAGCGACGACTGGCCGCGGGTTAGTTGTCTTACCCACTTTACATTTTGCTATATCGTTTTGGATTACTGTCATGAGACACCGTAGAAAAGGACGCGTTCTAGGACGCAATTCGTCGCACCGCAAGGCATTGTTTGCAAATATGGTATCCGCTATTTTCCTAACAGAACGGGAAACAACGGAACTAGAGCCAAACGCCCCTAAGGTGCCGGGCCGAATCATCACCACGCTCGAAAAGGCGAAAGAAATCCGCCCTATGGTCGAGAAGTGTATCACCATCGCCGTCAAAGGTTTGGCAGGCGAAGCGGGTGCGTCCGAGTTTGCAACCAAAGCAGAACGCGGCTCCAAAGAGTGGAAAGAATGGCGAGATAGCGACATGTGGCGAAAATGGGCCGACGCCCGTTCGCCGGGCATCACTGCTCGCCGACGTGTCTACGCGATGATCCGCGACAAACAAGCGGTCGAAATCCTATTCAATCGTATTGCTCCGCGATTCGTCGACCGAAACGGCGGATACACTCGCATCATGCGTCTAGCAAAGCCACGCCTCGGTGACAACGGCACGCGTGCGATCCTCGAGTTCGTTGGCAAAAACGATCGAGTTAAGAAGAAGGCTCCGAAGCCAGCGTTTGAAGCCGCTGCAACTTAGTCGGCTAAGTGTCCACAAGTCTAGGTATGTCGCTTTCATCGAAAGCGACATGGTAGGTCGCTTTTGCCGAAAGCGACTTCTGTCTTGAAAGAGCCAGAATGAATTCCCAAACCGACACTCCGGCCCAAAAAATTCTGCTTTATTCAGATTCGTAGTGAATAAAGTCGCTTTTGGCAAAAGCGACGTACGAAGTCGCTTTCGGCAAAAGTGACCTACTTCTTTGAGTAATCGACGCGCATCCAGAATGGATGTTGACGATCGGCGCGTCCTCGCACGTCTTCCAGCATGACTTGAATATTCCCTTTGGGTTCCAGTCTCTTTGCCGTTCCTTTGACCGAAAGGTTGATGATTTCTTTGTCGAATCGAACGAACTCTGGGGAGAGCCAAATGGTGAATTCGGATGCGGGTACACCAGGCAACGCCACCACGCTTCCATTTTCTGCATCTTTGTTGATTGAGCCTTCGATGGGGTATTCCGAATTGGCGGTGTACAGAAGCGGGTGTACGAGTTTTTCTTGGAACAGCTCTTTGGCTTCGAACCACCAAAAGAATTTGTCCCCTCCGCGCGAAGTTGTCACATCAAATTTCTTAGGGACTGGCTTACGCACTCTGGCGGGGAAACTCATCCAATCCATAATGCGAGGCAACTCCTCTTGGAAGTGGTCAGGTTTGCGACCCCGGTAAAGTGTCACCAGGGAATCGAATTGTTTGCGGCTGAGCAATTTCCCCCATTCTTTTCCGTTGGTGGATTCGTTGAAAGCGTCGTATTCGGCCGAGACAAAATAAGTTGGGACATACAACGCGTTCTCCCAGTATTGGATGACGTATTTTTCTGCTCGGCCACTGATGATCACACTGCCCGCCCACATATCCGGATGCGCTAGAGCAATGTCCCACGCAGCATCTGCGCCCATGAAATGTCCTGAAAGATAAACGCGGTCGGGGTCGATGCTGAAGCGACGCATGGCATCGCGTAGGGGGGCAAGAACCAATGCGTGTTCGTTCTCAGTGTAGTTGTAGCTCGGTTGCTTTGGCTCTGCCCAATCCGGGGATACAACAATGTAACCTCGCTTGGATGCTTCGCCTGTGCATCGCTGGCTCTCGGGTGAGAATCGACCGGCCCACCAATCGACCTGCCACTGTGCGTTGGTCAAGTCCCCTGGGAGCGTGAGGATACATGGGTACTGGCGGAAGGGGTTGTACTCGGGTGGCAACTGAACGAGATAGCGCGCGACGCGTCCATGCATTTCTCCACCCATGGGCACCTCGATCACGTATCGGCCCGGGATAACCATCTCCGCTTGCGACGTGGCGCCATCGGTCGATTCGCTGAGGATTTTCACTGCCGCCGAGTCCGGGATCGGTAATGGGGGAGCCATGTTGGCCAAAATTTTCGCGACCAAGTCCGGTGCGCTGGACTCTTGCTTTCGAATCTCTTCGATGATCTGGTTGTCGCGGGCCGGTTTGGACAAGTAGTCTGCAATGAGCCTTCGGGTTTTGATTCCCGATGCGACCACGGCTGCGTTGTCTTTGCCTGCTGCTGGTCCGTAAATCCAGCCGCTGATCGCCAGCGCGGCCAGTTGATCCGGCTTCAGCGTTGGGTCCGATCTTCTTCGGCGGTAGTCGGTGAAACGGGTCGCGGTATCCTTCCTCAAGTTCGCGGAAATCTCGGGTAGCACGCTTTGCATTTCCGCTTTGGCGGCCGGGTCCACGACTTTAGAAACGTCCTCGGCAATCCAAGCGATCAACTCATCGCGTTCCTGAGCGTTGCTGGCGAGCGCATCGAGTTTACCTGCCACCTTGAGCTGCGTCTCAATCGACAGCTTTGCTTTCGGGATGCTTTCCAGCACACGCTTGGAATGTTGATACTGGCCTGCCTCCAATGCCAAGTCGGAAGCGGCAAACAACTGATCCGCCATGTTTTGGTCCAGCCTGTTTAAGACTGGTTTGAAACTGTCCAAGGCCGGATTGAACTTCAGGATCGCTTGTTCCAAATTCTTTCGCGCGTAGTCGTATCGTTTGGCTTCCTCGAAAAGATTGACAATGGCGATGCGATCGTTTGGCTTCGTGGGGTTCGCGTTCTGAAGCAAAATGCGGGTCAACGATTCGCTGTCGAAACTAGACAATGGCAGACGCATGTCCCAATCGTATTCTCCTCGCTCCCCTTTGATGCCTTGCACGCGGACATGATTCGGTGTTATCTCCGTGATGCCTTGAACCACCTTGTGGATCTTTTCCCCAAACCGAACGAAGCAGATGCGTCGTCCGAACTGATTGAAATCGGTGAAGGCGACGATCGAGCCCGAAGGAATCGGTGCCGGGTTGGCTGCCGGCATGTTCTTGTTTCCGAGTTCGATAGTGAGCTGAGACCGATTGACAGAAATCGGCTCTTGAGATTGACGATTGCGGTTGTAGTAGGTCCGGCGAAGTTGATCGTCGAGAACGCCGATGATGAGGGCTTTGGATTCGGTGCCGCCACCCACTTTCGCTTTAGGGTCCACCACATGAGCGACTTCGCTGAGCACACCCGGACCGATGACCATTCCATCATCGAGAAGGACGGTTTTCTGTTGCGCGAAGCCAGGAGCGGCTACCAGCGGCAGAAAAAAAAACGCGAGACTCAATCTCGCGCATCTCTTGAAATAATCGGCATGCACACTGCTTAGCGATCGCCCGCTTGCCATAAATAGGATCTCATTGGGTTACGACAGATTCGAAAAACACGAACCAACACTATCGACCGCCAAAATACTTTTTCAAGGTTTCCGAAGCGGCGTCTTTGGTGTCCTTGGTAGTCGGACCGCTTGCATTTTGCTTTGGGAGTTTGATCGGCTCTCGTTTTTCCGGACGCTTGGGTTTTGGAACTTCGGGTTCGGCAGGCTGCACTTCAGAGATCAGCGTCCCCTCCAATCGAGTCGTATCTTCCATAGCGATTTGGCGGGTATCAAATTCATTCGACTCGGCTGGCACTTTGCGATCGATCTGGTCGGCTTCGGCGAGCCACGAACTGATATCTACACTCTCGCGAGAGTCTTCTTTGTT
>JANODW010000846.1:0-8984 GCA_031412875.1 Pirellula sp.
CCTATACGCATATAACAGCAGTTTTTTGTAGTCCATAGGTTCTCTGCGCCTTTGTGTGATACAATGCGACTGACCGTCCCGTCCGTTCGCGATTGCAAGAATTTTGAAGCAAACGTCGACGATCTCTTTGAGGATTTCGGCTTTGAAATGGGATAACACATTGAACCCATTTTCACGCAAAGACGCCAAGACGCAAAGAATACTCAATACCTGAGGGCAAAAGCACTCGCTTACTTGGCTTTTTCGACAGTGGGCTGCCGCCGGGGCTATGGCAGGCTATCGAAGGAACGCAACGAGATCTGCTAGATCTTGCGTGGTCAGGATCGACTCCAGTCCTTCGGGCATCAGTGATAGATTCGAATTGCGTAGTTGCTCGATTTCGAGCCGCGAGACTGTTTGCGTGATGCCTTTGGCCGATTTGATGGAAACACTGTTGGCGGTCTCGCCCACAAGCAAACCCGTCAAAACTTCGCCGTTCTCGAGCAAGACGTTGTACGCATGAAAACCTGGCTGGATGTCTGCATTGGGATCGAGAATGTTGACCAGAAGCTTTTCATTGGTATGTTCGACGACGGTCGCCATGTTGGGACCAATTTCATTTCCAAGCTTGTCTTTCCGATGGCAACTTGCACACGCTCGCTCAAATACGACACGTCCTTTGGCGATATCACCGCGAAGCTCAAATGCTTGCCGATAGGTTGCCACAATGTCTTGTCGCTTCGCAGTGTTTTTGGATTGAAACAGCTTGGCTGCACGCTCTGCGATGGTCGGGTCAGGATAGTGCAAGAGCCGATCACGCTGCCCGAATTCAAAACTGCTGGCATGAATCAGCCCACGTTCTATTTGGTCGAGTAAATCGCGAGCCCAGTTCGCGCGCGACATCCAAACGTCGATCGCCTGCGTACGAAGGGTTGGCGAAAACTCGGGCCATGCGGATGCCAAAACCTTTAAAGCTTCGTCATGACCACTTTGAGGAAATATCCCGAGAATCTGTTGCTGGAATTCCAAAGCGACGCTCGGTTTCAACCCTTGGGAAAGTATCAAAAGGCCTTGCTCCCTATGCTTTTTTGTCCGGCACAAAGGCTTCGCGGCAGCGATTCTATCCCCCCAACCCAATCTGTCATTTTTCGCGTCCACAGACAACTGCTGCAAGGTCGTCTCCAACTGCCTCAAACTTGCAAGCAGCTTTTGATCCGCGTCATATGGCAGGAAATCCTCAAGGCTCACGCCTACACGTTGTAGTGTCCAAAGCAATTCGTCGAGCTTGAGCGTCTTGTCCTTGCCCACAGAACTCAATGCATCGACCAACAGTACGTTCAGCACCCTGGTGTCTTTAAGCCCCACCGATTGACGCACAATCGGCTCCCGAAACGCCTGAACAGCTTGCAACTCGCTTTGGGCGATCCCAATCGCAAAGGTGCTCGCATGTTCCAATGCTGAACTCATGATTGCGGATCGGATCATCGGCTCCTGATAGAATCTCCTTGCGAGGGACACCAACGCTTCGCCACTGACCTTTCCGGGCCATTGGCCGAGCGTGAATGCCAATTGGAGACATACCTTTTCATCCGGATCATTCACCAGCCGAATGGCTGCCGCTCGAACCGCAGCATCCGTCGATGCTTCCGCCATTCGCACTGCATTTTCTCGAACCCTCGCGTGACTATCGCCTAAGGATTTGATCTTCATGGCGTTCGATAGCCGCCGCATGCCGTCGAGCGTTGCATACGCTTGAACTCGCGTTTGCGGACTTGCACTCGACGTCGCTAGTTGTTCAAGCATCGGAATAGCCAATTCATCATTGGACCAAAGCAGCATTTGCTGCGCTTTGTCACGTTGCCAGTCGTTTCGAGACTCTAGGACTTTCACGATCGCGGCAGTATCGCCACTCAGCAACGCCCAAGGAGATGTGGTCGATGGCCTTTCCATCGGCACGACGCGGTAAATGCGTCCTCGGTCGTCCCCCAAGCGATAGTGGGGCAAAAGCTCCGCCTTGCCTTCCCCTGGTAGCCAGTCTGGATGCTCAATCATGTAGCGATACATGTCGGCAATCCATAACGCCCCATCGGGCCCTGTGCGCGCCATTACCGGTCGACACCATCGATCCTCGCTGGCAAAGAAATCGAACCTACCTTCGCCAGTCGGACGCTCCGCCGTGAAGCTGACACCGCTATCGGTCAGAATATTATGCTGGACCAAGTTGTGAAACGGCTCGCAGGTGAAAGCGTGCATCTTTTCGCTTGGACCAAACAATCGGCTATCACCGAAAATCATGCCTCCACAGGCTGAAGTAAAGTGCCCTGCTTCCTGAAAACTATGAAAGCGTTTTTCAGGTCGACTGGCTGGATGAACCTCCGGACTATTAGGCGGTAGGACAAATTGAATGGCACTTGCCGCTGGTACGTAGGGGTTCCTCGCCAGATAGCGGTCGGCGAGCACGTAGTTCCAAAGCGGCTTGGCATTCTGCGTCCCAAACCAGTGGCCCCAGGCATCGCGGTTTCGGCCAAACTGCGAGGGCCCCGACTCGATGACAAGTTCGCCAGAATCCGGCTGTATCCGAAAATCGCGACTTCCAATAGCATACGAAAGACCATTGCGATTCGACTTCACCTCCGTTTTCAATCCATGGTTGGGATGGTGTCCTCCATTGGCGCAATACACCCAGTTGTCCAACCCCCATCTTAAACCATTCATCCGAAGCTGCTGATTGCCTTCGTTGAAGCCCTCGAACAACACTTCCTTGGTATCGGCTTTTCCGTCGCCGTTCGTATCTCGAAGGAACAAGATTTGAGGAGCTGCAGCGACCAAAACCCCATCCCGCCAAGTCAAAAGTCCATTCGGAAAATTGAGCCCCTCGGCAAAGAGTGAACTGGATTCGTAGCGACCATCTCCGTCCCGATCTTCTAAGATGCGAACTCGGCCACCTGCTTTTCCGTGCCCGTCCATCCCCATCGGGTAGTCCGACATTTCAATAACCCACAACCTGCCTTTGGCGTCCCAATCGAAAGCGACTGGATCGATGACTTGCGGTTCGCACGCAACGAGCTCTACTCGAAAGCCTTCGGGAACGTGAATCTTGGAGAGGGAACGTTCCGCCGACAGAGGTTCGCTATGTGGCAGGGGTAGGGGCGGTTTGTCTGCGAGCTCAGGACCACTGACCGGTGTGCCTATCGACTGTCTGGATGCCGTGTGAAGCTGCTTGGCTTCGTCGGCAGTCAATACTCTATTGAAGATGGCGTAATAGGCAAGCTGGCCTTGCAAAGGTGCAAACTGATCCGTGCGAGCACCAAGGAAAAACTGCTTGCTATCATTGGTTGTCACGTCAATATCGGTCTCCAGGTCAGGGATCGTTTCGCCATTGAGCAGGAGCTTGATATGATTCTTCTCGCGAATCGCGATCACGTGATTCCACGTGTTGGGAGCAATGCTGGTACGACCAATCGCAACTTGATTGCGATCGTTGCCAATGAACCAAAACAGTTTGCCAGTCATCTTGGGGTCGTACGTCCCACCGATTCCGAGATGATCGCCAGAGGCACGCGGGTCCTTGTCAGGACCACGTGAAAAAAGATAAGCGGTCACGGGGCGTGAGGCATTCGGTACTTGGTTGCGAAACCAAAACGCAACACTGTAAGTATCGTCAATCGTTTTGTAGGTCGTTGCAAGCCGACCCGAATGAAACGATGCGAAAAAATTTGCCGCGTAGCGAACGCTTCCGGTTGTTTCCATTCCCTTGGGAGCAGCAGAGAGTGTTTCCATTGCCGTCGGTTTTAGCGATGCGATCGCGTCCGCATAAGTAGCGGGAAAGGCGATAGTACTAGTACCCGTTTGGCCTCGCTCTTCAAATCTCTTTCGCTTGGCAATGTCGACTTGACTCGGGTTCCCGACAGCCGACAGGTTCCAAAAAGATTGGATTTCTTCCGCGGTAAGAGGCCTGGCAAAGAACGCGATCTCATCGATTTTGCCTTGCATTCCTTGTCCAAAACGCAGTTGCCTGTTTTCGCCAATGAGTGTCGCTGTCGATTTCAAGAATGGCTCGGTCCCACCGTCAACCCACAAGCTGACCATCCCTTTTTCTCGGATCAAATTCGCCATGTGCCATTGATCTGCCGCGAGGCGTTCCCTTCGAAAGACACCATCGAGCTCAAGCTGCACTGTGTGATCGCCGAATTGTTTTGCAACGAGAGATTCTCCCATGGGACCGACGCAGAGCGTACCTTGTCGCTCACTCGCCCCACTTCGTTCCCCGAGCCAAAACCAAAAGGAGATAGAATAGTTTTCCGAGCCCGGAGGCAATTCGCATGCAATCTCCCCTCCTGCTAGGTGCAGCGCTCGGTTGATCCGATCGGGACCAGAAAAGGAAGAGGGTGATAGCTCTTCGCCAGCTCCAATGCCGGTTCCGCTGCCTACACCTGGCAAATACCAAGCGTAACCCGGGCTTAGTCGGGCGGATGGACCATCTGCGATCGCATTGCGTGCGCTGCTTCCGTCCGCGTCATCTAAACGCCAATAAGAAATTGGCTTTGCGTTTAAGATTCCTCGAGCGTAGGGACCGTGGGTGTCGTCAATCGATCGCCGCGATCGTTTTGTTACTTCTTCTAAAGATTGGAGAAGCGACTCAACTATCTTTGGCTCCGCTAGGCTTTCGAGCCCTGCGGTCCGGGCGGGCCAAGTCGTATAACCACCCAGCGTATGTTGCTCGGGCGGAGGTATGTAGCCCTCCGCTCCATTTGCCAGTTCGATATTGAAGTGCCATGGGGACGGCGAGCGACCTTTGAGCTTGAGTCCTGTGAGCGCATAGACCTCGTTGGGAAGAGTCGCGATCGTCACATCTCCGATTTGAATCGCTTGAAGTTTTAGCTGAGTTGATTGTCGCTCGTGCAGTATCAACGCTTCCTTGGCATAGACCTCCTGCAGATTTTTTGGGAGATCATTCTCGATACGTTCCGCAATGGGTCTCGCCCATGCGAGTCGTTTCTCATCCGGAACTCGATAGTTGAGATCCAATGTTCGCTCGACCATGCCAAGACGAGCGAAGTCTCGATAAGCTATGGCTTGAAGTGATTGCTCTGCATACTTGGCAACCGATTCGGCGTATACTGCCATCGATATCGATTTCGCTGGAACACCATAGTCCATCCACATCAAATCGCCGCTCGTCCCTTGGGATATCGCGCAGACAAACGGGCCGTTGCCATCGCCTGATACTCCCAGGGACTCTGCAATGTACTTGCAAAACAGTCCGTAGTAGTCCGACGAGATGGCTTGGGCGCCAAAATAGTGCTGTGAGTAGTTGGCAAATACCGCAAGAGGGCGTCCATCGGTGGCTTGAACCGAAATGAGAAAGAGTTCGGGATCTACTGGCCCTGATGGGCCGATCACGTCAGGGCTTTGGTAGCCAGGATGCATGTGCGCCAACCCGGTTGCGTTTCCGAACGGATCGACAATCTTCTTTTCTGGTTTGCGTATCCAGCGACGATTGTGCGAGTGCTCCCAATCGTTGATCGAGTTCCAGCCAATTCTGGCAGGCTCACGTTTCGCATGAGCAGTGAAAATCGATTCGGCAATTTTGGCCGGCAACCACTCCGCATACGCTTTGTCCAATCGCGTTCCCAGGCAAGCCATAGCCGCGGGCGCCGAGTGCGTGTGCGTTGCTGAAACCATCATGTTTGAAATAGGAATGCCACATTGCTTACTTGCCAAAAGTTTCGCTTCGTCGATGAGCGATTGTGTCATCATGCAAGTGTCGACAACCGTTAAGCAGATCGTGGATGTCCCATCATCGAAAACAATGCTGCGAACGAAGAGCCGATCATGAATCGTAGAGGACTGAGCCTCCAAAAAACCTCCTGCCACGATAGAACGTTCCGTAACCGGCGTGATATCGACCGTGGCGGCCCCCGCCCGAAAAGCAATTGCCGACGCTGGCGAATCCATTGCGACGCATGTGTCGGCGTACGACATCCATCCAAGAGTGGATGCGACGATTAGGTTCGCGAACCAATTCGCGAGCCAAAAAGGAGAGGGCATAGCAGCCTCGAAATGAATACAAATAGGAAGGGATTGGGCCTAAAGTATAACCTCACGCAAGCTAGCGTTTGGACAATATCTAAGATAAATTAGCGGCAAGCAGTCAACTGCCTGAATCTGCAATCGCCCTGCCAATATCGCCAATAGTGGCATCGGTAGTTGCATCGGTCTCATGCCCCTATGTCGATACTCGTGCAACTCCGCGATCTGGACTGTGATGGATATTTGTGAAAGCTTTCTCCTTGCGACTGTTCCTTGCGATTCTCTTTCACGCCGTTGTCCTTGACGCGGCTTACTGCCAAGCGCAGTTGGATATCGCTGACTACACCAAGTATGCTCTGACTCAAGAAGGGGACGCGGTCAAAGGCAAAGCGATTTTCGATTCGAATCGTGTTGCATGTTCCAAGTGCCATAGCATCGACGGCTCTCGAAACAGATCGGCTCCGGATCTGTTTGCGGTGGGAGACAAATTCGGACGACGAGAGATCGTCGACTCTGTTTTGACTCCATCGGCCAGGATCGCCGAAGGTTACGAAACAACCTTGCTTTTGCTCGACGACGATTCGGTCGTATCGGGTGTGATTCGAAGTTCCAAAGCCGAATCCATCGAACTTCTCGTCGCAACTGGCCACGTGCTATCCGTACAACTCGAAGAGATTCAAGAACGCCGTGGAAGTTCCATCTCGATCATGCCTCATGGAGTGCAATCCCTCCTTTCCAAGGGAGAGTTCAACGATCTCATTGAATTTCTTGCCAGTCTAAAGCAGTACGCGAGTTCAGCTAAAGCGCAAAAAGGAATGCCCAATCGTATCGACCCGCTGCCTCGCCCTATTGATTTGCATCCGATCATCGGCGAATCGATGCAATTCGAACATCCGGTTTGGTTGAGTAGTTTGCCAGGTTCGGGCGATCATCTCGTAGTGATCGAACACCAGAATCGTAAGATATGGACTCTTAAAAAACCGAGAGCCTCAGAAGCTCCAACTGCAAATAGCAAACAACTCTTTCTCGATCTTGGCGTTGGCCCCCCCAATGCTGGACGTTTGGCTTGTATCGCATTTCATCCGAGTTACTTGTCCAACGGAAAATACTACGTGTTCGATCGAATCACCGTCGAGGGCAAGATGTATGCTGCGGTATTTGAACATCACGCGTCGGACGATCGACAATGCGATTCAGGCCGCGATGCAAGACTTATGGTGAAAGTACCACAAGACACCGGCGGCCATTTCGGTGGATGGCTGGAGTTCGGAAAGGATGGTTTTTTGTATGTTAGTTTTGGGGATAGTGGTCCTCAGGAAGACCCCAACGGCAATGCTCAGAACCGCAGCAAAATGCTTGGCAAAATCATTCGCATCGACGTTGACCGCAAGTCCAACGGAAAAGAATATGCGATCCCGGACGATAACCCTTTTGTCCATGACTCAAATACGCTTCCGGAGATTTGGGCGCTTGGTTTTCGAGCTCCGTGGCGTTTGTGCTTCGACAAGGTCACGAACGATCTGTGGCTCGGTGACGTAGGCCAGGATCGAAGCGAGGAAGTGACGATCGTTCGAAAAGGAGAGAATCATGGCTGGAACGTATTCGAGGGCTTTGAACCTTTTTCGAATCGCTTCCGACGGCCAAACGAAATGTACACGATGCCTGTATTCGCCTATGCGCGGCGATACGGTCCATCGGTAACTGGAGGATATGTTTATCGGGCGGATCCAAATTCCTCGTTTTATGGCAAGTACATTTTCGGCGACTACGAATCGAAACGGATCTTTGCTCTCTCGCAAAAGGACCGGGAGCTAGGCGAAGTGCGTCAGATTGGCATCGCGCCACAACGAATTGTCGCTTTTGGCCAAGACATAAACGGCGAGATCTACCTTGTCGGTTACGAAGGAATGTTGTACCGCATCGACTTCTCGGCAACCGAGTTCAAGTAAGTTCCTAAAGCCGATAAAAGTTGCTGAAATCGCAAGCATGATGTCTGGTAATCGCCACCGATGCAAATCCCCTGCGGCGGGAAGATAGTGAGTTGAGGGTTCGGCATTGCGAAATGGCATTACGTTTCTTTTTTTCCCCCGTTCGCGCTCTCGACGTGTCTGAACAAGAACGGAAAAGTTTCCAGTCAAGCCACAAAATCGTGACGATGGAAGGTCATTTCGTGGACCAGGGAAACAGTTCCTTCTGGGCCGTTCGTATCGATCATTAGACGATCGCATTTACATATTTCGACACCCCGGTCGCCCAGTCCTGTACTGTCCCGGGAAGATTGACGGTCAAAGACCCGCTTGCCTGACCGAGAATCGGAATCAGGGCACTATAGTGAGGCTCGATTTCTGCTTGGTCAACTGCCGACAACAGGAAGTCTCGTTCCTTTTGAAAAGTCGTTATCTTTGCCCGGTCAGGCACGTGGAAGACCGCTCCGCATAGCTTGGCAGATGATTTTCTAACGCACCCTTTGGCAACAGAAACACTCCAGCCTGCTTCGCGGCGTCCGCTAATCTCATCGTCTTTGCGCCGATGTCATCAACCTCGCCTACGTTATCGGGAAGCCTTTCGACGAGCAATTGCAGGTGATGGATGACAGCAAATAAAAACGCGATACCCCTTCGCCTCGGTCTCAGAAGCGACTTGCACGGCCGACTTGACCGAAACGGTTCGGGAAGCGTTGACTTCTCAATCACACGAACGAGTGCGTCGACTCGGATAATCAATTCCCGAATACCATCCATGAAGTCGGTCCCAATTCCTTGTTCGGTGGCGAATTGCGTGCATCGAGCATCGGCAGAAATGGAGGTTCGGAAGCTGCATCGCGAACGGACGATCTAGATCATAAGCCCAACAAAGAACGGCACGTTTGTTTCAATCCGCGTCCGCTCTCGCGAGCGGACGATTGTTCAGCTTTCGAATGGGCTAATCGTCCTGATCTGTTTCAATCCGCGTCCGCTCTCGCGAGCGGACCA
>JANODW010000847.1:0-10055 GCA_031412875.1 Pirellula sp.
GATGATTTCCATGTCGCGATGCCCGTGGGTACCGAACCCCTGTGCCGGCGCAACCCGGTCTTCGTTCATAACTCGCAATGTTCGAAAACCCATGAAGGCGGGATCATGATAATCCCCAAACGAAAACGTATGATAACTCTCGAGCCAACCATGCTGGCCACGGCCTCGGTCGGATGATTTGCGAATGGTATACATAATGGACACACGTTCCTAAGTTGTAGCTCCACCGAAACGTTCCCAAAAACACAGCAAAAAAAGATATACGATGCGACTTGGAAACGCGACTAGATTCTATTAAACCTACCGAATCTGAAACAACTTGCGCAATGCCGAAAGCAGAGTGTCTCTTTGCTCACTTTGCGCAACATCGCGAATAGATTGCAGTGGCGAATGAAGCAACTTATTGATGAGCCGATCAAAGGCCGCGTTGATTTCCTCTTGCATCTCCGTCGTCGTTTCGGACATCGCTTGCTTTCCAAATAGCCGACTCAATTCGGCCTGTTTCATCTGTTCGGCTTGATCGCGCAGTGCCCGTATGGTTGCTCCTGAGGATCGATGGTTCCAGTCTCCCAGCAGTTTATCCAACTCCTCGCGAATGATTTTGTGCGCTTTGGGAAGCTGCTGTTCGCGGAAGGCGAGATTTCTATCGCAAACCGCTTGAAGGTCGTCCACAGAATAGAGGTAGACTCCCGGCATCCGTCCAATCGTTGCTTCAAAATCGCGAGGGACGGCAAGATCCAAAATCAACAGCGTCCCTTTGCTGCGTAGTCCCGCAATCGCGCGAAATCTGCTTTCGGTCATGATCGGTTGTGTCGCGCCGGTTGTGCTCACCACCAAATCCGCGTCGGCTAACAGCGAGTCTAACTCTTCCCAAGGTTTGGATTGGACCGCAAATTTTGCGGCAACGGCTAAGGCTTTCTCATGCGACCGGTTCACGATGGTGATCCGAGTCGCGCCTGCACTTTTAAGATACTGCAGAGTTTCAACCCCCATTTCCCCGCTGCCGATCACAACGATTTGTTTGTCATCGAATCGTTCGAAAACGTCGGATGCGATCTCGCTGACCGCCACGCTAGGGACACTGATGCGTCGTCGGTGAATCTCGGTTTCGTTGGTGACCCTCTTGGCGACTTGGTTGGCATGCTGGAATGCGGCATGCATGAGCGGCCCTGTCAAACCACTATCGGTCGCACGCGTGTAAGCGTCGTTGACCTGCGCCGATATCTGAGTTTCCCCTAAAACGATGGAATCGATACTGCTCGCCACCGAAAACAAATGCTGGATGACAGGGCTGGATTCAAGCTTTAAGAAATAGGGATCAAACTCCGACGAGGGTTGGCGGTGAAAGCTGGTGACGAACTCCACGAGCTCGTCGGCCGTGGGCAACTCGGTATCCACCGCCCCCGCATAGAGCTCGACGCGGTTGCAAGTGTTGAGCAACACACATTCGCAACCGGGAAATCTCATTCGAAACGCAGAAAGCGCTTCCGTGCATTGACTATCCGTAAACGAAAGGCGTTCGCGAATGGACAGCGGCGTCGAGTGATGGCTGCAACCAATCATTCGAATTTTCAACGAACACCCCCGTCCGGACTATCGGCTGGCGATTGCCACATCGATTTGTCAGGTGCGCCTCTCCCTCCGTGCGGTGCACTGACCACCAGATAGAGCGCAAATGCAACGATCACAAAGGACAGTATATTCATCCAAGCTGTAAAGTTCCCTCGTCCACGCTTGGCGAAATACCACTGGATCGCCGATGCAACGACCAACCAAAGAAAGAGTCCGCTGGAAAAAACAATCCCTCGATCGGACCAATTCACATTGCCATCCTGTACCAGATTCATCAGCACGCCCGACACTACTCCGAGCCCGATCGAGGCAGCGCTGCATAGCAAGCAGTAGCTGCCGAAAATCTGCAAGTACTCGAGCGAGGGCAGGCGCAATAGCCCTTTGAAGGCCAGCTTGGACTTAATTCGCCATTCCTGAATCAAGTACATGATGGCCATGGCCAACCCCAGCGCTACGAACATCGTGCCGATCGTCATTGCAATCCCATGCATCATCCTCCATTGCACGGCAGACGAAGCTTGATTGATCGGTTGATTGGGAATGGCAATGGCGCCGCCAATCAGTCCCAAAAGCAGGGGCAACACAAAAAGTCCAATCCAACTTTCAGTGCGTCGCAAGAGCAAAAACAAATAGGCAATCGCCAATGCCCAAGCGGTGAAAATCCCCCAGTCATGCCATGAAAGTGCAAAACCGCTAGACCGAGCCGTAACGGCAGCCAAGAAGATCCTGTCCAAAAGATAGAGGCTATGCGTTAAGAGACCGATTGCCGTGCTTAATACCAGCAACTTCATCAGCCAGGACTTACCACGCGGCGAGAGGCCTACCCATCGTGCCATTTCCAGACAAAAAACCATCGCATACGCCGCAAGAAAACATGTCGCGTTTGGCATCAGACGAAATCAACCCTCTCTGGTCATTCGCGTTAAAACAAAAAGCCTCGTCGAGGCGACGAGGCTTGAATTTATCTTAAAAGCGAGTCGAACCGCA
Source organism: Pirellula sp. (assembly GCA_031412875.1). Taxonomy (GTDB): domain Bacteria; phylum Planctomycetota; class Planctomycetia; order Pirellulales; family Pirellulaceae; genus JBKCUI01. Next base: position 2,560 of record JANODW010000847.1, read on the forward strand.
ACAAAGCAGACTAGTCATCTTCGTCTTCGTCTTCTTCGTCATCATCATCATCGTCGTCATCCCAGTCGTCATCATCATCCCAGTCGTCATCATCATCGTCTTCGTCGTCCTCGTCGTCATCTTCTTCGTCGTCGTCATCGCCGACCTCTTCCCATTCGTCCTCTTCGACGTCGTCTGCCTTCTTTTTGGACTTTTTGCGCTTCACTCCATCGAGTTCCTCGTCCTCATCTTCATCGACGTCTTCGTCCAACTCGTCATCGTCATCTAGAATTTCGTCATCTTCGATGTCGTCATCGTCATCGTCAAAATCGTCGTCTTCATCGTCTTCATCCTCGTCCTCTTCCTCATCGAATTCATCTTCATCGACCATCACAATGGGGGTGCTGGTAAGCTCGGTCGAGCGCAGATTCCAATTAAGTAACTCTGATTTCAATGATCCACGCAACTCGGTAGCCGCTAGCGTCATCTTCACAATGCACTCCTTATTTTTTGAGCCGACCAACAGGGATGGGAGAATTTAACAACTTTTTTTGTACTAGGTTAGCGATCCGTTTTCCAAAAACCACTCGCGAACACAAAGTTTAACGGAAAATGGAACGCCTGGTGCTCGCCAAAGCATGATTACTCACGCTTTCGAAACGGTCAATGGTGCTCTATCGTTGGCGACGGTAGGCGGCCCGTCAAGCCATCCGGTTCAGTCTCGATATCTTGCGCTGATAAAGGATTGCCCGCAAGTCTTGATGCAATGTCGGCTTCCGCCGAGCGAATCTTTTGTGCTCTTGGCAGGGAATCGATAGATTGTAGCCCAAAAAGCAACAGAAACCGTTTGGTCGTTCCATAAAGGTAGGGACGTCCCAAATCTTCGTGACGACCGCAGATTCGGATCAAATCCCGTTGCATCAGTTGCCTCAGTACCTCGTCGCAACTCACCCCTCGGATCGCTTCGATTTCCGCTCGCAAAAGGGGCTGCCTATACGCGACAATGGCTAAAGATTCCAACATTCCCTGGCTGAGCAACTCTTCGCGGGGCACATGGTCGAGCCTGCGTAGCCAAGCGGAAAACTGGGGGCGGGTGAGCAACTGCATACCACCAGCGACCTCTTCAATCCGAAACGCATGACGGTGTAGGTCGTATTGCTCGTTGAGATATCTGGCTAGCGTTCTCGCCTGCGTCGCGTCCGCCAATCCCGCAAGCAGAGCCAGTCGCCGGGCGGACAGTGGCTCTTTGGCGATCAAAAGGATCGCCTCAAGGATGCGGCACTTCACCGCTGTAGATTCGCTGTCAAAATCGACTTCGGGGCGCGTGGTGGACTCGGAGTTTGCACATGCAACGTAACCACTGTCAGAACTGCGGTTGCGGTTCAGGCTTGCAAACCAGCGATAGCTTTGTCCGCTACCGACCGATTCTATTCCACGCAAACTTCCGGTTTTGGCTGTTCCAAGCCAATCGACAGAGCGCTGACCACGTCCGGCAAGAGGTTGGACTACATGCGATACTGCCATATTCTGAACCCGTCTGTTCCGATCCGTCGTTTTTGCGAGTCGCTCCATTCGATCGATGCGTACCCCACTCTTTTCTTGACAAGGATTATACTGAATTTCCAAATGAGGGAGCGGTTTTCGCTTTCTCGTTCCGAAAATTTGTGACGGTCGCGCATTTCTTATAACCATCTGCCAGCAACTTCATGCAAACGAACGTACCGAAACGATTCACTCTCCGTGGCATCCTGATCGGCGTGGTGATTTTGATACTGTCCGGACTTTTTGCAGTCCCGATGTTTTTGTCCAGCATGGTGATTGCAGGGGTGGAGTTTTGCCCGCAGTTGTTTCAGAAACGCGATTTCAACTACCTTCGAATTCCCGGAACCAAAATCCGCCTGGGCAGCACCACCTTGTCGCCAGCCTCCAGCCCGTCGGGCACTCCGGTTTTGACCCATCTTGCTGCAACCAACCCAGCGGAATGGCAGGTCTCCAAGGCTTCTCAAGGCGGCAAGACAACGGAACACGGACCAGAAATCCTCATCGGCTATTTAACTGCCACCAATGCAGACGGGGCAAACGCGTGGGATGATTGGTCGTTCAAAAACCCGGCTCATGCCAAAGTTCTGTGGCCAATCGTTCAAGAAGTCGCGGAACAGGATTTGTACTTTTGCGTCCCGGAACTTTTTCGTTTGGCCGCGAGCGAAATCCCACCACCGGAATTGGGCCGGAAATTGCGACTGGCCTGTATCGACGCAGCCCAATTAAAACTGCAATCGTTCGCCGCCGGGCAAGACCTCCCAGCACAACGCAAACTGAAATCATGGGGGCAAATGGTGATCGAAGAGTTCGGCGATGATTCCGAGTTCCAATCGCGAAAAGCGAAATTCGCCCCAGAGTAAAACGGGAAGCGTCTCGGTTAACTGGCCGCTTTCTCAAGCGTCGCCGGCGACTTCCGTTGAGATTTCCATTCCTTGAGATCTTGCCACCTTGTTGGGATTTGGGAAACCGGTGTCGTCTGACGAAGTTCATCGCGATTCTTTTGGAACCAAGCCGTCACAAAGCCGAGGGTCTCCTCATATCGCATGTATCCCGAACCTACCGTCTCCCCATCCCCATGCCATCGGTTCAACTCCGAACGGCAGGTACGCCATTGCACTCCATTTTTGGGGGCTGCGATGGCATGCTCGATCCCTCCTTTGCGAATCAAATACCAGATATCGCGTCCGTCGCAGCCTTCTACCGAATAGACAAACGAATACTGCTCGCGGGCCCGTTTGAGACTCGCCAAACGGTTCGAAAGCCATTTGAGGATTTTGAGATCGTCTCGCATCCGGGCCGCGTGCTCAAAGTGTTGGCCAAGCGCAGCTCGATGCATTTGCAATTCGACCTGTGGCAAGATATCGATCGATGTGCCGTTCAAAAATTGCAGGGCGCGCTGCACTTGCTCGTCATACCCCTGTCGACTGCACGATCGCAAGCAAGGAGCCAGGCACGTGCCGATCTCCTGCCGCACACAGCCTGCTCTCAGTTCTAAATCGAATAACTGCAGTTGGTCGGAATACAACATGGACGTTTTTTGACTGCAGTCCCTCAACAAATAAAGGCGGTTTAACGTCTCAACCGCTCGATGCAGATTCCCCATGCCGGAAAAAGGCCCATGACAACTGGCCGCGTCGGGATCGAAATATTTGCTCAAATAAAAACGCTCTGCAGGGGCATTACCGATGCAAAGGAATGCTTGCTGCTGCCTTTTGGGCATGCCGACCACATTTAAGCGCGGCTGCCACCTCCGGATCAGCATTTGTTCGCGAAGCAATGCTCCGAAATCGCTCGGCTGCTTCTCCCAAACGATGGACTCTGCATTCTGAATAATGCGCCCTGCTTTTTCATCCTGATTGTTCGGCATGAAATAGCTGAGCAAGCGACTTCGAAGCGACTTCGATTTGCCAACGTAGATCAATCGCCCCGTTGCATCCAGCATCCCGTATACACCGGGCAACTTCGGCGCCAACTGGGACACCTGCAAACGGAGTTCATCTAACTTGGTTGATTCGATGCGACATAGAGTGGCACGTGCGTAGGGCATAAGCGGATCCGCACCGAAATCCGTAAATGCCTCGCTCCAATTTGCATCCATGCTTTCCTCCAGAAGAATTGAATTCCCTGCGGCCCCTCCGGAAAGTCCCCTGATCATTCCATCAGAAGCGATGTTCCGTCTCGCCTCCGCATTATGTCCCGCTCGACAAAATAGTCCAATACCATTCGGTCCCACCCAACCGTCACCCATCGTAAAAAATGGCGAACCCAATGGGTGACCACAAGTCAAAACCGCTTGCAATCCACAACACAATCGCTCTGCCCACTACAGTTTCTGGCGAATTCAAGTTACAACATTGGGTTCAAAAAAACAAAATTCGCAAATCTGAAAGCCCATTGAGCTGAGCCCTGCCACATGAAAATTATTTGCAATCGTGAGAAATTGCTTGCCGCATTTCAAATCGCCGCCGGAATCGCCCCCTCAAGAAGCCCCAAAGAAGTACTGAACAACATCAAGATCGATGCTACCGAGGGGCGTGTTGTCCTGATGGCCACCGATCTCGAGGCCGGAATTCGACTGGAGGTAGAAAACGTCGAAGTGCTCGTTCCGGGCCGAGCTCTGCTCAATGTTCAAAGAGTTGGAAACATCCTCCGCGAAGCCAGCGATGAGATCATGACCATCGAGTCGACGGAGAATTCGCTAGATTTTTCCGGAAGCCATTCAGAGTTTCATCTGCCTCGCGCCAACCCCGACGAATTTCCAAGCGTCGTAGAATTCGCCGAAGAAAGCTACTTTGAACTCCCCGCCCGCCTCTTCAAAGAGTTGGTCAAGCGCACCATTTTTGCAACCGACAACGAAAGCACCCGCTACCAATTGGGGGGCGTCCTGTTTGAAATGGACGGAGATCAAATCACCACGGTCGCAACCGATGGCCGTCGGCTGGCTTGCATGCACGGAAAAGGAGTCTCGATCGGAGGTTTCAAAAACTCTGGGATGTCGACCATCGTGCCCACAAAAACACTTACGTTGATGGAACGGTCCATCAGCGATAAAGATGATTTGGTGCTGGTGGCTGCTCGCAGCAACGACATTTTGATCCGAACAAATCGTTGCACCATCTACTCGCGATTGGTAGAAGGCCGTTATCCCAATTGGCGGCAAGTCATTCCGAGTCGCGAGGGCAAGACAAGAATAGACGGAATGGTCGGCCCTTTCCTGACAGCCATTCGCCAAGCGTCGATCGTAGCGGACCCCGAAAGCCGTGGCGTCGAATTTGTTTTCGGGAACGGAACCCTGGTGGTCGCGGCTCGAACCGCCGATATCGGCCAGTCCCGCATCGAAATGCCTATCGCTTACACGGGTGAGGAAGTGAGGATCACGATGGACTACCGCTTCGTGCTCGATTTCTTCAAAGCTCTCGATCTCGAAAAGAACTTCGCCATCGAAGTCCGAAGCAACGCTGAGCCCGCTCTGTTTTCAACGGACGATGGCTATACCTATGTTGTGATGCCCATGGCGCGAACTTAGTATCTGAACCTAAACTGGTTTCCGACCACCCCTTTCGAAGATTCCCCTCTCGAAGATTCCTCTGGATTTTGAAAATGACCATTTCGGCATTTATGGAAAAGAATTTCCGGCATTTCAATGCACGAGAAACGCTCGATGCCGCGAAAGCATACAAGAACTTCATCGAACAACAAAATGGTTCTATGCTGGTTTCTCTAGCAGGTGCGATGAGCACCGCTGAGATAGGTATTTCGCTTGCCGAAATGATTCGCAAAGGGAAAGTGCACGCCATCTCCTGCACCGCTGCCAATCTCGAAGAAGACCTGTTCAACCTGTTCGCGCACAACGAATACAAGATCATAGAAAATTGGCGCGGACTCAGCGTGCAAGACGAAGTGGATCTCAGAGATGCGGGCTACAACCGAGTGACCGATACATGCATCCCGGAAACGGTGATGAAACACATGCAAAGCAGATTGGTCAAATATTGGTCCACGGCGGCTGCACAGGGCAATAGCTATTTTCCTTACGAATACATGTTCATGTTGCTCGACGATCCGGATCTAGTCTCCCATTACAACATCCCACGCGAACACTCCTGGATGATCGCAGCCAAAGAAATGGGTATCCCTGTTTTCTCACCAGGGATTGAGGATAGCACGCTGGGGAATATGTTCACGGCACGCGTGATGGACGGCACCGTCGCTAGCCATCACGCTCTGAAATGCGGTACACAACAATTGGAACACTTGGCCCAATGGTACCGGCAGCGCAGCAAAGACCAGCCTGTCGGGTTCTTTCAAATCGGCGGTGGGATTGCCGGCGATTTCGCGATCTGTGTCGTCCCCATGCTCATCCAAGATCTGGGTGAGCCCAACACCCGTCGATGGGCCTACTTTTCGCAGATCAGCGATGCGGAAACCAGTTACGGTGGGTACAGCGGGGCAGTCCCCAACGAAAAAATCACTTGGAACAAATTGACTGCGGACACTCCCAAGTTCATGATTCACAGTGACGCAACCATCGTTGCCCCCCTGATTTTCGCGTACGTCCTAGGACATTAAACCGTGACGACTTCGTCGGTCCAATTGTGGGAGAAAATCCATAACGCCGGACTCGCTTCCGCCGATGATTGCCGCGCTTGGGCAACGGAAATTTCAAAGTCCTCGAGCCTCGATGGGTTGCATGACCCCAGACAACTCGCCGCGGCTCTCATCCAAATGGGAAAACTGACGGCCTTCCAAGCCAATGCACTCTTTGAAGACCTCCCAGTCTCGCTCGCTTGGGGAACGTATCGAGTCACCGAACCATTGCTCTCCCCGCTGGGACCGCATTGGTTTCAAGCCACAGAATTCGGCAAACGCCCAAACGCGTTCCTTTGGTGTTACCAGTTGACGGCCTATGACTTGACGCAGGCGCGCAATCGTGCTTGGCCTCCCAGTTTGGAACTCGCCGCTCGATCGGTGGCTGTTTCCCATCCCTGCCTCGACCAATGGATTGCTGCCGGTACCGACAATGCGAGCGTCCTCGGATTCTGTAAACCGGTCCTCGGCAAATCGCTCAGCGAAGTCTCCGAAACGAGTCCGTTGGATTGGCCCGAATCGGTTGCCATGGTCGAACAGATCGCCTCCGCGTTACAAAAAATGCACGATGCGGCATGCGTTCACGGCAACCTCTGTTCCGATGCGATCTATCGCGTGGACGAAAGCGAATTCTTGCTCCGTCGCGATCCGTTTTTTCCACCCGCAAATCCATACTCGTCACACGCAATTTCCATCCTAGCCCTCCAACCAGAAGCTCTGATTCGCTACGCCGCGCCCGAGCTCACACTGCCAAATGCGGTGCCGACGATCCAGACTGATTTGTACGCGCTGGGTTGCGTCTGGTACCAGTCGCTGACCAACGCCTCGCCCGTCCGTGCGGACCCAACCCCCACCGTTCAAACGTGGGCGAAAGCGCACCTCTCTCAGCCGCCATATGCACTCCCGACAACGACTCTACCACCACCCTTGCAACGTTGCCTCGCTCATCTCCTCGCTAAAAATCCATCCAGCCGTTTTGCAACCGCCGCCGCATTGCTCAAGGCGATAGAGTTTGCAGCAAGCGAATCGCAATCTTTTTTGGAGTCAGCCGCAGCCAACAATCTACCCGCCGCTGCTCGTCTGGAACCTACCACTTCCAAAAAACCAGAACAGCCGCAGATCGCGTCACCAATTCCCGCCGCTGCACCAACACCCATCGCTGCACCAACACTCGTCGCTGCACCAAAGCCAGTCGCTGTGCCAACTCCAACTGCTCCGGTCGCTACATTCACTCCAATCGCAACGCCATTGGCTGCAGTCGCGTTCCAGCCGGATCTTTCTAACAAAAAGAAACCGTCGAGCGCGACCGGCATTGAGCCCAAAACGGTCGTGACCCCACGCAGTGGCAAGAAAAAAAAGAAGTCCAAAAAGAAAGCCAAGCCGGTTTG
>JANODW010000848.1:0-2368 GCA_031412875.1 Pirellula sp.
AGCGACCCTTCAGCCGATGAAATCTTTATGCCCAAATCGCCGGTACCTTGAAGTCGGATGAGCAGTTCCATCGCGCCGAAGCCGATTTTCTTGAGGGCTTGAAACACGGCACGTTCTACTTGGTCAAACGAATTGCCTTCACCAGCCCGCGTGATAATGGTTTTAATCTCGTGCGGTGTCAGATTCTGAGCTTCATCGACGATGAAAAATACTCGGTGGAGGCTGCAACCTCGAATGTACGCCAAAGGAGTGACTTCCACCTGGTTCGTTTGCAAAAAATCTCTGTTTCGGTTGCCCTAAATTTCCATTGCCACTACACGGATTTATGACTGCGAGATTGTCATACAGTGGCTGCATGAACGGGTCTAACTTCGCATCGATGTCGCCGGGAAGAAAACCCAAGTCTCGATTGCTCAGCGGAACTGCTGGTCTTGCTAACAAAGTTTGGCTGTAACGAGAACGGCATCCGGTCCACCCCCAAGCACGATTCGGATGGAGCCCAGTCCCGGACCTAAACTGGCACCGCAGGGCGAAAGTATGTCGCCAGTGAGTTCATCGACAATCCTTAAAAATGCCCTTGCTTGGAAGTTGATATCCTCATTGCCTTTCTTGAACTGGTCAAGTTCCTCGAGAACCGCAATTGGAATCGCGATGTCGTTCTCTCCGAACCGACGAATACATTGGGCATCATGCAAAATGACATTGGTGTCGACAACAAAAAGCTTTTGGGTTTCTGAGGGCAATTGATTTGGATTTCGAAAAGAATTGGATGAGATTGAACGACAATTTACGTGAACGTCTACTTCCACGATCCTAATCGAACGAGCTCTTACCGTTTTAAAACTTGCCGTTTGTCATGGGACTTTTTTATTGATCCGCGCACCAGTCCTGTGAATGACGAGTTGAATGTTGCTCTGAATGCATGACCGACTTAAATCTTCATCGTAACTAAACACGACTCCGCTTGGAAGGATAACATCCGTAGCTAAAATCGGTTCCGCTGTAGGAACTACGCACCCGGACGTAACCTGAATAAACGCTGGCCGAATTCATTCGAAGGGAATATTCCATGACGACCGTGCTGAAAAAGAAATGTCTAGCGAGATTTCTAGCTTGTAGTTTGATGGTGCATCTCGCAGCATTGAGCCCTCTTGCGATACAAGCACAAGAAAAATCGGCGAGCGAACTCGCTCGTGCCAGAGAATCTCGGTTTCCTGGACCAACGGAGAACGGATACTTGTTACCGAATGGTTGGCACATTACTCCTGCGGGGAGGCAGATTGAAACGACCGACTTGTTGGTTAACATTCTCCCGCTTAAGGATTCCAAGCATGCGCTGATTGCGACAAGCGGATTCAATGAACACAACGTGGCGCTCGTCAATCTCGAAACGGGTTCCTTTGTCTCTAAGGAATCGGCTTACCAAAGTTGGTTTGGATTAGCACTCTCGGCGGATGAGAAGAAACTGGTTTGGTCCGGAGGCGGAGCAGGTCGGTTGCATACATTTGACGTTGGAGATGGCAAGCTAACTCGTACCAGCGAAAAGGAATCTGATATTAAATCCATGAAGCGAGAGGAAATTGCTGCCTTGCGAGCCCAACTCGTCAAGGATAAGTTGTTTCGCGGTGGCCTTTGCCTCGATGAAAAACGTCAATGCATTTATTCTCTGAAGATCAATGCCGGAAAACTGGAAGTCATTGCGTTTGCTTCCAATGAATCAAAAGATATCGAACTCGGTGGGCGCCCATACGATGTTCAACTTAGCCCACGAAATGGTTTGCTTTATGTTTCCGATTGGAGCGAGCGTCGGATAGTCGTTGTGGACCCCGACTCGCTGCGGATCGTTGCAAGAATTCCGGTCGGGGAGCACCCGAATCAAATCGCATTCCACCCAACAGACGATCGGCTCTTTGTTGCATGTGGCTCTTCGAACGGCGTTTGGGTTGTCGATACCAAACGCGGAATCGTGACGGAAACAATTTTCACTGCATTGTTCCCGCGCGCTCCTGAGGGAAGCACGCCTGACGCGTTGGCGGTCTCCCCTGATGGAAAGACGCTCTTTGTCGCCAACGCTGACAATAACTGTATCGCCGTCATAGAAGTAGAACAGCCCAATCGAAGTACGGTCAAAGGATTCGTTCCAACCGGTTGGTATCCCACCGCTGTAGCCGTGACACCGGATGGCAAAAATTTGCTGGTAGGTGTTGGCAAAGGCAACCAATCGAAAGCCAATCCGATCCTAAAAGTCCAGGTCCCAGATTCCAAGTTGACCGAAACGGAACAGACTGTCAAGAGAATCCAACCGTTCCCCTACATAGGGACGAACATGAGCGGTGCACTATCGATTGTCGCAATGCCTGACGAAGCA
>JANODW010000849.1:0-4982 GCA_031412875.1 Pirellula sp.
CAGGGTTGGTCGTCATATTATTGACCGATTTAGGTGATGAGGACATAGCCATCACCGCGCTTCAAAAAGGTGCAGCGAACTACTTGCTCAAAGATTCGAACGGCGGCTACCTCAAGCTATTGCCTTCGTGTGTAGAAATGACCATGCGAAATTTTCAAGCGGAGACATCGCTGGAAAACGCATTGGGGCTTCTTGATCGTACCGGCGAGTTGGCCAGAGTAGGTGGTTGGAGCGTCAATCTGCAAACAATGAAGTTATCGTGCACGCGAGAGACGTTTCGCATTGCCGAGATCGACCCGCCGGTAGCGCCGACAATCGAAGAAGGAATTCAGCTTTTCGCTCCGGAAGCGCAACCCGTGATTGCGGCAGCGATTCAAGCGGCGATCGACACTGGAACGCCTTATGATTTGGAGCTGCCCTTGGTCACTCGCAAGGGACGTCACCTTTTAGTACGAACGCAGGGGTTTGCGGATATTCAAGACGGCAAGGTGGTAGGAATCTACGGCGCCTTCCAAGATATTACGGAGCGGAAACAGGCAGAGGAGGTTCTCCATCAAAATCAGGCCATGCTTCTCGCGTTGGTGGAAGCCACTTCAGACGCGATCTTTGTTAAGGATCGTCAAGGTTGTTATTTGTTGTTCAATTCCGCAGCTAGTCGCTTTGTCGGAAAACCTGCTAAGGAAGTACTTGGTCATGACGATACATACTTGTTCCCACCAGAACAAGCACGGCAACTTATGGACAACGACCAGACGGTGATGGCTTCGGGGCGCATCCAAACCTATGAAGAGACAGATATAACCACCCCATTTGGCGCCACGACCTTCCTGGCGACGAAAGGCCCCATGCGGGACAAGCATGGTGAGATTATTGGATTGTTTGGGATTTCTCGCGATATCACCGACCGGAAAAAAGCGGAACAAAGTCTTCATCAAGCACACGCGTTGGCGGACCGAGCCAAGAGTGAATTTCTGGCCAACATGAGTCATGAGATCCGAACACCCCTCACTGCTATCCTGGGTTTCGCGGACATTCTAGGAGACGATGATCCAATTTCCCAATCCGCGGAAAAACGAATGCAAATCGTCGACACCATCAAGAACGCTGGATCGCATTTGCTAACGGTGGTCAATGATATTCTCGACCTTTCCAAAATCGAGGCCGGTAAGTTAATCGTCGAAAAAGTAGATACTCCACTGGTCAATGTTCTTTACGAAGTGGAAAGGCTGATGCATCCATCGGCGGCCGACAAAGGACTGAGACTGACGATGACCATTACAAGTCCTTTGTCGGAAAGAATCCTGTCCGATCCAACGCGGCTCAGGCAAATCTTGATGAACCTCGTCGGCAATGCAATCAAATTTACTGACCAGGGAGTGGTAAGTATTGCGGCGGGAGTGGAGAAGCAAGAACAGGATTTGCAGTTGGTCATCGATGTCACCGATACCGGGGCAGGGTTGACACCCCAGCAGGTTCAATTGCTTTTCAGTGCGTTTGGACAGGCGGATAGCTCGATGACGCGCAGGTACGGTGGGACGGGGCTGGGATTAGTCATCTGCCGTCGATTGGCAAACCTACTGGGAGGCAATGTCACGCTGTTGCACTCAAAAATAGGGGAGGGTTCCTGCTTCCGCGTTGTTCTGCCTTACGAACCGGCGGACGGCACCAAAATTATCAATACGTTGAGTACACCAAAAACCATCGAAGAGCGTGTCGCCAAGGTCGAGGCATCGCCGCTTCGCGGTCGCATCCTGCTGGCGGAAGATGGACTGGACAATCAACGCCTTATCGCATTTTTAATCAGGAAGGCAGGCGCATCCCTCGATCTCGCAGACAACGGTCGTATCGCCTTGAGGATGCTCGAACAAGCCGACGCCGATGCAAGGCCTTACGATATGTTGCTCACGGACATGCAGATGCCAGAAATGGACGGCTATCAATTGGCTCGCACCTTGCGAGGGCGAGGCTCCAAAATCCCCATCGTGGCGTTGACTGCGCATGCCATGACCGATGATCGAGACAAGTGTTTGGTCGCGGGCTGCGACGATTACGTGACGAAACCGATCAACAAAGATCAGCTCATTGAAAAATGTGCAAAATGGATGTCTCATGCTGGCTCGGGAACGCAAACATTGCCCCCTAGTTCTTGGTGATGGACTTTGCAATGCGTTCCCACTCGTTGCCGATTCTTTATGCAATGCAAGCGGAACGGGGTCATATCGGAACGGGGTCATAGCGGGAGAAGTTGGCATTATCGGTAAAAGATGAGTCCCCCTGTGCAAAACTACGTTTTGATTTGAGAAATCGAGCGATGCTGCCGCCTGAGATGCAAACCTAAAATAAACTTGCATTGCAACCGACGCGGTAAGCACCAACTCAAACCATTAACAAAGGCGATTATTTTGGACGTTCTACATGTCGACGACGATCCAGCCATTTTAGCGCTGGTAAACCGAGCCCTTGCCAAACGGGGATACACGACTCACTCGCTTCCGGACCCATCTCAAGTCCTCGCTTGGCTATCGAAGCAAGCAACGCAAATTGTAATCCTCGATATTCAGATGCCAGGCAAAGGTGGTCTGGAACTGCTGCAGGAGATCAAGAAGTTCGATGGTGGGATTCAGGTCATCATGTTGACCGGGCTCGTAACCATCGAAACCATCAATCGAGCGTCTCGATTGGGCGCCGACGAGTGCTTCTTCAAACCCATGGAAGATTTGGACTTGATCGCAGACGCCGTAGACCGTGCGAAGACGAAAAAATTGCATTGGTGGAGCGTGCTGCGGGAGCTGCGAGCTCGAGAAAAGACAAGCTGCGCTGCAGCCACAGTTCAGAGCTAGATCGGCAGAATCATTTCTTTGGCCTAGTTCCATTTGCCCCAGTCGGCAAATGGAACTGGCAACATCCATTTGTTCATCGCAACTCCCACGTCCCACCGTAATGGCCTAAAAACGAGTTCAAATGTCCGTTCATTCGAACGACGCATTCAAACTCGTTTTCAGGTTGCTGCTTTCAAAAGAATTCGATCTCGGTATTCCATCCACGAAACCGATGCGAATCCGTCTTAGAACTTGAAGTCTGCGACCAGTTGTTGCAGGTCTGCCGCCATTCGAGCGATCTCGCTTGCGGCATGTTGGGTATTGGATGCACCTTCGGTCGTGTTTTGAGCGGCGGTTGCGACGGCCGTGATATTCTCCGATATCTCACTGGATCCCTTGGATGCTTCTGCCACATTTCTCCCCATTTCGTTTGCAGTAGCTGTTTGCTCTTCCACAGCACATGCGATCGAAGCGGAGATTTCGTTGATCTGGTTGATGACGTCTCCAATTTGTCGGATGGCTTCGACTGCACCGCGAGTATCGGATTGGATGGTCTCGATTTTTTGGCTGATGTCTTCGGTTGCTTTGGCTGTTTCTTTTGCCAGTTCTTTCACTTCGTTGGCAACGACCGCGAATCCTTTACCGGCTTCGCCGGCGCGGGCTGCTTCGATGGTGGCGTTCAGTGCAAGAAGGTTTGTTTGTTCCGCGATCGATGTGATCACCTTAACCACTTTACCGATCTCGGTGCTGCTTTCACCCAGCTTAGCGATCGTGCCGTTGGTTTGATTCGCGACCGAGACGGCTTGTTGGGATACCCTGGCGGATTCCGAAGCGCTCTTTGCGATTTCTTTGATGGCTGAGTTAAGCTCCTCAACGCCAGTGGCAACGGTTTCTACATTTTTGCTGACCTGTTCGGAAGCGGCAGAAACGACGTTGGCTTGTACCGACGTTTCCTCTGCTGTGGCGCTCATCGTTGTGCTGACCGACGACAGTTCTTCGGAGGCCCCGGCCAGAGCAGTGGCATTGTCGGAAACGGTTGCGAGCAGCTTCTTGAGCGCTTCGCGAGCATTCACTTGGGTTGTAATATCGGTGGCGTACTTGACCACTTTGTAAGGCTTGCCGTTGAGGTCCATAATGGGATTGTACGAAGCCTGAATGTAGATGACTTTACCACCTCTTCCAACTCGCTTGAACTCTCCCGTTTGGTATTCGCCGCGTGCGAGCTTGGCCCAAAACTCTCTGTAATCGGCGGAGTGCCGATAGGCTTCTTCGACAAACATTCCATGGTGTCGTCCCTTGATTTCATCGATGGAATAGCCCACCGTGGACAAGAAGTTTTCGTTGGCTGTTTGAATGGTGCCGTCAAGGCTGAACTCGATCGTCGCTTGAGACTTGCCGATCGCTGCCAATTGCCCTTCGTGATCTGCGTTTTTCACCTTTTCTTGGGTGACATCGAGTGCGATTTTTACGATTTTAAAAACTCTTCCCATCTCATCCTTGACAGCCGCATAGACTGCTTGAATCCAAATCTCTTTGCCTTCTTTATTGATGCGTTTGAATACTGCCGACTGGTTGTTGCCTGCATTGAGTTCGCTCCAGAAGAGGGTGTATGCATTGGAGTTGGCGAAGCTCTGTTCGACAAACATACGATGATGCTTGCCAACGATCTCATCGAGTCGGTAGCCGAGCGTCTTGAGGAAGTTAGCGTTGGCTGCGGTTACATTACCTTTGGTGTCAAACTCGACATACGCAAAGCTTGAGTCGATACCAGCCAAGATTCCTGCAGCGTTCTGCCTTGCGATCTCGGCCTGGGTGATGTCATAACGGACGCCAATGTATTTTTGAGGTTTCCCATTTGGGCCCATGACGGGCGCGATGACTGCGTCAACATAGTAAGGGGTGCCATCTTTCGCTCGGTTTTTGATAACACCACGGAAAGGGTTGCCTCTTCCAATGGTGGACCATAGCTCCTTGAATACCTCTTTTGGCATGTCGGGATGGCGAGTCGTATTGTGGGGATGGCCGATCAGCTCGTCGCGGCTGTACTTGGAAATCTCGACGAATTTATCGTTGACGCTGAGGATGTCCCCTTTGAGGTCCGATTCGGAAACGATACTGGTCAGGTTCATGATATCGACACGGACCGAGAGCTCATGGATCTGG
>JANODW010000850.1:0-11057 GCA_031412875.1 Pirellula sp.
CTCATAGAGAACTTGTCAGCAGCGAAGGAATCGATTGCGCCCCGACAGCTTTGGGAAAACGAAAGCCAACTCAATCAGATCGTCACCCGCCGCGATCTGGTTGTACAGCAGTTGAAGTCGGCAGGAATCACCGATATGCAAATCGCGGAATTATTGAGCAGTAAGAAGCTGATGCTGGCCCTCCCCGTTCTGGCTCCGATCGATGGAGTCATCACGGGTTTCGATAAGTTTTTGGGGCACGTGGTGCGACCCGATGAGCCCCTTTTCGAAATCCACGACATCAGTCAAGGTTGGGTTCAAGGGTTTATCTCGCAGCGCGACTTCGCACGTATCCGAATTGGACAGAAAGCACGCATTCGATTTGTGACTTCACCCGACGAGGTGGTTTCGGGAACCGTCCTTCGGAGCGGGCAATCCCTTGCGGTTGATGGCCAATCCATTTCAATATGGATCGAACTGGATCGACGGCCCACTTTTCCATTGCAGCATAATATGCTTGCACGCGTTCATGTCGAAACCGGCAATGTCCAAACTGCATTGTCGGTCCCCTTGAGCGCGATTGTTCGCGAAGGTTTGAGGTCGTATGTTTTTGTGGAATCGTCCGTCAAAACATTTGAACGTCGATTCGTCGAGACGGGCCACTCCAACGATCTGCAAATTGCAATCCGTCGGGGATTGTCAGAAGGGGAGTCCATTGCGGTTGACGGCGCAACCTCCCTCCAATCTGGCTATGCTGCGCTGAAGTAACGCCCGTTCTCCATCCAACTTCTGGCTCCATTCAAATTTTTGGTTCTCATTAAAATGCTCAACGCGTTGATCCGATTCTCATTGAACAATCGAGGGCTCGTGCTGATCGCTGCTGGGTTGGTCTTTCTTTACGGTGGCTTGAATCTGAGCCAGATGTCGGTCGATGTCTTTCCCGACTTGAACCGACCGACCGTCACTATTATGACCGAAGCACCTGGCTTGGCCCCAGAAGAAGTCGAAATGCTCGTGACTCGACCCATCGAGTATCAGCTCAATGGTGCAACGGGGGTGCAGCGGGTGCGATCGGCTTCTGGAATCGGGCTTTCGATTGTTTGGGTGGAATTCGAATGGGGGACGGACATCTATCGCGATCGGCAAATCGTATCGGAAAAGATGCAGATTCTGAACGCGAAACTCCCTAGCGGCGTCAGTCCGGTGATGGCACCGATTTCGTCGATCATGGGCGAAATCATGCTTCTCGGCCTACGTTCGGTATCCGACCCCGAGGATGAAGCGGTCGCGGAATCGCAACGAATGCAATTAAGGACTCTCGGCGAATTCACCGTACGCAATCGACTGCTCGCGGTGGAGGGTGTCTCCCAAGTGACGGTCATGGGAGGGACTCTCAAGCAATATCAGATCATTACTTCGCCGGCTCGATTGGCCGCGCAAAACGTAACTTTGCAGCAATTGACCGACGCTGCACAAAAAGCAAATGTCCTCGCGGGGGGAGGCGTTATGGTTCGACCTCCTCGCGAGTCGCTGATTCGAATCAGCGGTCAGAGTTTGTCGCTGGAGGAAATCGAGAACACGCCCATTGTTTGGCGAGGCAAGCGGGCGGTGTTGCTGAAGGAAGTAGCCGAGGTTCGCTTTGGCGGCCCTGTCAAGCGAGGCGATGGAAGCGTTCGCGTGAAAACCGATCAGGGCATCGAAGGTGGCCCTGCGGTCATTCTAGCGGTTCAAAAGCAACCCGGAGCAGATACGCTGCAATTGGATCGGGAAATTGAGACCGTTTTGGACGCCTTGCAAGCCGACCTGCCTGCCGACGTTCGGATCGAACGGAGGATTTTCAAACAAGCGGACTTCATACGCGTTGCGATCGACAATGTCATCGAAGCTGTTCGCGATGGCTCCATCTGGGTGGTGATCGTGCTATTCATTTTCATGTGGAATTTCCGCATGAGCATCAGTTCGCTGACCGCGATGCCCATGTCCATTTTTCTAACCTTTCTCCTGTTTCGCTGGTTTGGAATTTCGATCAACACAATGTCGCTTGGTGGGATTGCCGTTGCGATCGGCGATCTCGTCGATGATTCGATCGTCGATATAGAAAACATCTATCGCCGCCTGAAAGAGAATCGGCTCATGCCGATCGAACAGCAGCGGAGTGCGCTGGACGTGATTTACGACGCATCCTGTGAAGTGAGAAACTCGATCGTCTACGCGACGATGATTGTCGCGTTGGTTGTTTTGCCGTTGTTCTCGATGAGCGGGTTGGAAGGGCGCATGTTCGCTCCGTTGGGTTTGGCTTACGTTGTTTCCCTCTTGGCTTCGCTAGCCGTTTCGCTAACCATCACGCCAGTGCTAGGTTACTATTTGCTGCCAGGGGCGAAGATTCTTGAAGAACGCCAGGATCCTTATTTGCTAAAGATCTTAAAGAGGATCGTTGGACGGGTATTGAAGATCACGTTGCGGAACACCAACGCGGTTTTCGCAGCGACGATTCTATGCGTTACGTTGTCTTTGACCGCATTGTACTGGATGGGAGGTGAATTCTTGCCTGCGTTCAACGAAGGGACGTTTACGATCAGCTTTCAGTCAGAGCCCGGTACAAGTTTGAGTGAAAGCCAGCGGCTCGCGGGTCGGGCGGAGGAAATGCTTCTTGAGATCGACGAAGTCCTTTCGGTGTCCAGGCGAACTGGACGCGCTGAATTGGACGAGCATGCCGAGGGGGTCAACTCTTCCGAGATTGATGTGCGAGTTCGCGAGCACCATCGCTCCAAGCCTGGACTCGTAGCGGCCGTTATGCGAACGATCCCGATTGTGCACCTTTGGGGTTATGAGACAGTTGGCCGTCCCCACGAACAAGTGATGGCCGATATTCGAAACAAAGTGACCCTGATACCGGGCATCAAAGCCAATATCGGGCAACCCATCTCGCATCGATTGGACCATATCTTGTCCGGCGTGCGAGCTCAGATTGCTGTGAAAGTTTTTGGTAGTGACCTCCGTGAGCTCCGCGATGCCAGCCAAGACGTTTACACCGCCATGAGTCAAGTGCCCGGAGTGGTTGACTTGCAATTGGAGCCACAAGTGGAGGTGAGCCAGATTCGGCTTCAAGTTCGTCGCCAGGATGCTGCGAGATACGGTCTGGCCCCTGGCGACGTCGCGGAGTTGCTTGAGACGGCTTACAAAGGTCGTGTTGTGTCGCAAGTTTTGGATGAGGATCGTTACTTTGGGATGGTGGTATGGTACGACGAAGCGTCCCGAAGCGATCCTGACGCGATTGCTCAAACGATCTTAGACACTCCGTCGGGACGTCGCGTCTCATTGGCCGAAGTGGTCGACGTGCTTGATACGACCGGCCCCAATACGCTCAATCGCGAGCATGTTCAGCGACGCATCGTCGCATTTTGCAATGTGCAAGGTCGCGATCTTGCGAGCGTCGTGTCCGACATCCAAGTTTTGACGAAGCCCATAGAAGATCGGCTGCGGCAACTGCCGGGCGATTATCACATCGAGTTTGGCGGGCAGTTCGAGGCGCAGCAGGAGGCAAACTTTCGATTGCTAGTCCTGGGTAGCCTTTCGGTGGTCGGTGTATTTTTATTGCTGGTGAAATGCCTATCTTCGTGGCGGGCGGCGTTGCAGGTGTTGGTGAATATTCCGTTGGCGGCCATGGGCTCGATCCTGACGCTACTGATTGTGAATCGCCCCTCATTAGAGGCGTTGGCGGCGGTGCCGTGGTGGCAATGGCCAAGCGTTTGGATTGGTGAAACCACTCTGTCGGTAGCGCACTGGGTTGGCTTCATCACCTTGATTGGGATTGTCAGTCGCAACGGCATCATGATGATCTCGCACTACATGCATTTAATGGAGCATGAGGGGGAGCCGTTTGGAGAAGCGATGATCATTCGAGGGAGCCTAGAACGCTTGGCTCCTGTCATGATGACGGCGACGACAAGCTTTATCGGTTTGTTGCCATTGATATTGGGTGCTGGTCAGACGGGAAAGGAGATACTTTACCCGTTGGCGCTGGTGGTCTTTGGCGGAATGCTCACGTCAACTTTGTTGGACCAACTGGTCACCCCTGCACTGTTCTACCGATTTGGCCACAAAAAGTAAGCGGCTATCCTGGATGTTAAACTTTGCGGGTTAGGCAGCTTGAGGATACATTTCTGCCGTCGTTGATAAATTCTCGGAATGTTGCCGATACCAGATCCTGACGATGTATCTTTCCACGCTGGTTTGGTAAAGGAGTTGCCTCCCGCGTGGATTTGGAAATACATCTTGGTAATCTTTTCGTAACGGAATACGAAGATGAGACTAGCGCTTGGATTTGCTGTTTGTTTCGGAGCATTCTTTTCCTCCGTTTCTACAACTTTGGGTCAAGGTCCTGCCGGTGCGGCCGCGCCTGTTGCGGTTGCGCCCGCATCGACGCCAACCCTTTGGAGTTTCCTCGGAATACCGCAGGGAGTGAAGAAGGTACAAGGAGCGTTGACGAATCGAAAAGGAAACCATCCCAAGACCGAACCTAAAAATGCATTAAAGGCTCTGAATGATCCCGCTAATTTGATAGCCGAGAATAAGGCGATCAAGAAAGCTGCCGAAGTGAAAGTGGCGGAGGACTTAAAGCCACAAAAGATCAAAGCGATTAAGTATCTGACTAGTATCGGATGCGGTTGCTATGACAAAGGCGAAGAAGTTACGAACGCCCTGATCGCAAGCGCCGAGGATTGTACCGAGGAAGTTCGACTTGCAACCATGCAAGCCATCCAGGGAGCGGCAGCCAACAAGTGCTGTGGCAATTGCGGACAGGTTTGTTGCTGCAATGAGAAGATGCTTAAGAAACTTGCCGAAGTCGCATACGAAAGGGACTCTACCGGCTGCTATAAAGAGCCTTCGAAACGGGTTCGTGACGCAGCCGCAGCCGCTCTGAGAACATGCTGCCCCAATGGCGAGCCTCCCTGCATTGGACCAGAAGAGCCAAACGCAACCGAACTGCCAAAACGGGATACCCCGGTCAAGCCGCTCCGCGAAATGGGCACCGAAGGTGACAAGAAAAAAGTTCCGGGAACCATGGGCACCGAGGGCAAATCCCAAAGAGATAGAGACATACGAGATAGGGATCTAGACGATGCTGGCGAATCTGGTACCAAGCCAAACGGACTGATCGATGAGCTCGAAAAGGCAAAAAAGAAAGTCACCCCAGCCGCCGACAAAGATGTCTCTAGCCTCTACCGCAATCGCAACGGTTTGTCCGTCAGCCTCAGCGATAATCATCAATCTCGGCAAGTATCGCATCAAGTCTTGGTTGACGGATCCGATACGGAATATGAGCAGTTTAGCAACACCACAGCCCTCCCTAATCCCAACGGAGGAGTTGTCATCAGTCTCAACGCTAAGACTCGCGTAGCGCATGTTCACTTTACCGATCGCGACGTCGATTTGGTGCGAGGTGACGAACTCTATGCTCGCACTGGAGAGAAAAGCGAACGAGGCTTCCGAGGTCGCTGGCATGTCCTCTCCTGTGTGCGTGGATGCGTTCGCATGGTGCCGATCGAAGCAGACGACGCGATGCATTTAGTTCCAGGGGATCATGTGTTCGCTGGCTCCCCACCGGTGGTTGTTGTCCCCGCGGGCTACAAACGACGATAAAACGACCGGCTCGTAAAATTCTTCGGAAGGGGATCTATCTGAGAAATTCGGATGGAGCCCCTTTTTCTTTTTTTGGTACTCTTGCTTACGTACACGGATTGCTGTCATCATACCGTTTGGAATTTTCGTTCTTCCTGAGAACGAACGACTTAACAAATGGGTGAATGATGAATCAAATGCAGCTCGCGGCTTCCAGCCAATCGTCGAAACCGAGTTGGCGTTCTGCCAAAGGGGTATCGAAGCCAGAAGGCAAACTCTGGTCCACGGAACGTTCGCCAAGGCCAGCCGGTTTCTCAAGAGGGTTTAAACTCTTTGCTTCTTTTACCGTTTTGTTGGCCCTCGCAGCCTTTTACGTTGTCTTTCTTTTCCGGGGAGACCTGAGGCCGACCGTTTTGATTTTTCCCATTTCTGAGTATGCTTACCCCTGGACACCGAACGGTTGGGCGATGGAAGACGCGAACTATTTGGTTAGCGAAGCGAACGAGTCCTCCAAGTTCTACGCCGTCAAGGCTCAAGACAGGCAAGATCGCTCTTGGGAGGAATGGCTGGATGCCCATTTGAACCAGCCCAATTTCATTGCAGGCGGTCCCGGCAGTGCGATCATCTTTCCTAAATACCAGTCGCTCATTGTTTACCTCTCAGGACACATGGACACAGACGCAACCGGTGCTCCGTGTTTGCTCGTGCCTCGCGGGGGCAGCTCTCAGAAAAGTGTTTCACTCGATGCACCTTGGTTTGGCGTCGATCCAGTTCCACTCAAACAAGTGCTTGAAAAACTGTGCAAAGGAATGAATGCTCGCAAAAGGAATTGGTGGAGCAGTCAAACTCATCGCAAACTGATCGTACTCGATATCGGCAAGCTGCCTCCGCGACTGCAGATCGGGGAAACGTCGAGCCAATTGCATGATGAAATTCGCAAGGTTGTTGAGTCGCTTAACGAACCCCACTTGGCCGTGTTGCTCAGTTGCGGACCGCGTCAACGCGCTTGGACACTCCCGGAGCGTGGAGGCTCAATCTTTGGATTGCACTTTGCACGCGCTCTTTCAGGTGCCGCCGACCCAAAAGGTTCAGGTCGCATCCATTTGCAACAAATGGAAAGCTATTTGACAAAGCATGTCGACGAGACAGCAAAAGCACAGCGTATGGAATCTCAGACGCCGGTTTGTTACCGTGGGGCTGTTGCCAAGGAGTCCAATGAGAAGGCCAGCAACTTTGAGATTGCTTTCTCAAGTGCCCGTCGTTTTTCTTCGCCACCGATCGCTTCCAACCGGTCCGATTTTCACTTGCGAGATCGAGTAGACGATGCATGGAATCGGTACTCTAAGTGGCAGGCACGCATGGTCGGGCTTGACCCGTGGGCGACCAATGAAGTGCTGTCGCGTCTGTCGATCGCCGAGAGCCTTTTGATTGCAGGTCCTGCATTGGATGCGACGTTGAAGCGAGAACTGGACGTCATTGAAAGCCTTCTCTCGCATTCGGTCCCGCCGTGGCCACAGGAGGGAGTTGGTGGGCAGTCCAAGGTCCTTCAACACGACTTGTCAATCGCCGAGATCTTGCCCGCAGATCGTGAGAAAATCGTCGCTTGGCTCGAACAAACGACCCAAGCAGACGGGAAAATGCTTACCGAACCGCCCGTCTTGAACCCTCGCTTGGCAATCGCTTACGCGTGGCACTGGGTCGTTTCCCCACGCGGATCAACAAGGGACTTGTCAGTCGAGCAATGGCAACGGGTTGCTGCATTGATGGAACGCGCTTCCGCATCCTCCGAAAACTCTATCCCGAGCAGGGATTCGCTATTGATGGAGTCCATCGTTCAGGCTGTTCGCGACGCCCTTGGGCAGTCTAACCCTTTGGTCTCACGAATGATAAAGGCAATTCCACGGCTATTGGACGCCCACCGGAAACTTGAGGAGCTCAACCATGTCGCCGATCCGCGAATGTGGCAATGGATGGAGGGGCAACGCGGACTGCATCAAGTATTTTTTGAAGCGCTCGATCATTGGTTGTTAGCCACCGGAGACGGGTTGCAACGCAGCGAAGCGCGGCTGACGGAACTGCTGGGGTCTGCGAGTGAAGAAAGCAAGTTGATCCTCGCAAAAGAATACAAACGGGCGCTCGAATCCGGTTGGCAACTGCAAGATGAACTATCGTTACTTTTGCCTACGATGCATTGGATTGCAGACCATGAGCCCTACTTGGTTCCAGATAAAGAAAGGATAGACAGCGACCTGACTAAATTCTTTCAACTGCATTCGTGTTTGACTCAACCCAAAGTGGATAGCCAAGCCGTGACGGTTATCAAGGAAGTTGACTCGATGGCTCAAACACTCAGAGGGAAATTGTTTGCGTCTGCTCAGAGGTTGGCAGGCGAGCAGTCGACCATTGATCCGAAGTCGCGTCGCGACATCTCTCTTTGGTTGCAGCAAGCGGTCGATATGGGCGGGTCGCCATCGACGCGGTCGATTCTCCGCAAGAAGTTATTGAGAGTTCTCGAAGAGCCTACGGCACTGACCAACGCTTCGGACCAGCTTCCCAGCGATACGTCACAGGAGGCCAGTAACGGTGCCCAGGGAACAGCGACGATCAATATTAGCAAGTCATCCAGCCGCATGGCAGAAGCCTGGTGGAGGGAAACGCAACGGGCACTTTCCGACTCCAACCCAAATACCGGTGTCGATGCGCCGGACCGGAGCGCACTAGTTCAGCGAAAGCGAATCGCCCAAGCTACTTCGTTGTCATCGGAACGGGTCAAATCGGCGGTCGCGCAATTGAATACCGATTCCAAACAAGCTCAAGCCAGAAACGACGTCATCGCGATCGCTTGGAGCAGTAGGTTACTGGCACCGTTTTCGGTTTCTAGCAACAGTGCCTGTCCGACTCGGTACCATTGGGCAATCGCCTATCAATTGGAACGGATCTCGCATGCCAACCAAGCATTAGACGACTTCTGGACCGTCCCTGCTCGATCCAGCGCCTCCCCTGAATCCGAATATTTTTCAGTTTTGGCCGGGAATTATTTGAGGCTTGCAGAGTCCGTCCCAACGCAGACGAAAGCGGATGGTTTGGCCTACGCATCTCTCACCAAGCAATGCCGAGCGGACCTTGAGAACGCCCAATCGCTGTCCCGCTCGTGGGAAAGCAAGATCTGGTCCAATCTGCCCACGAAGCCGATTGCGGAGACTTTTTTGAATCCGGAGTTTTGCACCCCCGGTATCGAGGCAGGAACGATCGTTTTTGGAAGCCAAATCAAGTCCCCTGCGATGGTCTCGGATCGCAAGCAAACCATTCGCATCGAAACAACGCTGTCCGGAAGTTCGTCTCTGCCTCCATTGCGAGCGTTCCTGCGCGGCCGCATTTCAGACGGGTTTTTGAACATTGCAAAACAGAATTCGATTCCACAGTTGGAATGGAATCTCGAACAACGCGATACGCGGGTTCGCGTAACCAGCGTGGTTTCGCCAAGGCAAATTCTTTTCGTCTTGGACTGTTCTGATTCCTTTGACGAACAAGAACACGAGCGATCCAAGGAATCCCTTTTAGCGATTCTTGATCGGCTTCCCGAGGAAGACACCGAAGTCGGTTTGTTAGTCTTTGGGCACATCGCTCGATGGAAGCTGCAAGATGGCACGTGCGATTTCGCGGAGGATGTGGCGAGCAAGTTGGGGGTTTCGCTGGCAGGTAGGACGCCGGAAAACGATATCGACTTGTTGGTAGGAATGAAGAAACTCAACGACCAAACCAAGAGTGAGTTTCAATCGAAATGCGCGTCGCTGAAGAAGTTCGGTTTCACCCCGTTGTACGCTTCGATCGATCGGGGACGGGAGGTTTTGATCAAAGCCAAACGGGCAGATTTTTCACAGCATCTGGTCATAGTTACCGACGGCGGCGACAACGTGTATACCGATAGTAAAGGAAATTCTATAGACAATAGCCCGATCGCGAGACGCTATCCGTTTCAGAAACCACCATCAACCCTGGCGTCGGAGTTATCGCAAGCGGGTATCAAAGGGCATTGCATCAAATACGCGTTTCGAGCCAGCGTTGGCACCGTGGATAGCTTGCCTCGACTCTTTGAGCCAAGCTCCATTTACGACGCTAGCAACAAGGATCAATTGAGACTTGCCCTCGGCAAAATCCTCGGCCTCAGATCGTTTTCCGTTGCGGTGGACGACAAAAGAGAAGAGAGAGGATTTGGCGAGACACTTGGTTTGCGTTTGAATCGCCCCTCCCAAATAGAAATCAAAGTTGTCGGGAGTTCCGCATCTCAGAATGTTGTAGCGCGCGGCGGTGAGTATTTTGATGTCCGCTTTGATCCTGCGCTGAACGCGTTTCGCTATGCTCCTGTCGACGAAAAACAGTTCGCCACTTCGTTGGTTCCCAAAGATAAAAGCGACCAGCAGTCGCGAGTTTCGGTTCTTACCGGTGATCGTCAAGGACTGACCCGATTGGTGCGTATCGGAATCGCTCCGGTGATAGATTCCCGCCCTCCCGTTCGTCCCGCCCGCGTTTGGGCTGAGTTAAAAATGGCAGCCGACGAAACCGTTCCCGATCGAATCGTAACTGTTTCCGATGTGCAATGGGAGAGCGAAAAGCGATCTCCGGTTTTTCGGATACCCATGCAACAAGGTCGCATCAAAGAGATCCGAATTTGGTTTTCGTTCCAAGAAGGAAATCCCAACAAGTTGTTCCTCAGCAATTGGCTATCCCAGGAAAATAAAGCGTTGGCAGATCGAATGTCCCCACCCGAAAAGAGCCCAGATGCCACGGTCCCATGGAGCGTTACCATCAAGCCTCCATCCAAAGATCGAATACGCTGGTCCATCGCGCCGCAAACCGCCAATTCAAGCAAAGCGATCGATTTGAAGCGGATCGCTTACAAACTTGGGCTCGAGCCATCACAGACATACACTTTCAATGAACAGCCGAGCGACATCGTGCTGAGCTATGAGAGTATGCCCGAGGTGGACCGTCCCAATACCGACGGTTGGCTAACCACCGATTGGATGACGGTCGATCCCCAGTAGACGCGACATGCGCGCGATCGACTTGCACGCCATGCCCTGGTCTCCGGACATTTAGGCGAGCGGCAGGCTGAAACAGAGCAGCTGTAGTTTGGGACCATTGTCCCGAACGAAAAAACGGACGGAACAAAGGTCCCATCCTGCGGTAGTGATGATCCTGCCACTCGCCTTAGAAATATCGGTTGAGCATAACTCGCAGCTCACTGTTAAAGAGTTGGTCTTGGCTATTCCCCACCGGAACGGCATAGCCAAGCGCAAGTCTGGTTTTTCGTGGCAATTGAAAAGTCACACCCGAGGTGATATTGAAGTTCTGGAATTTGGATACCGTCCCATTGATGGTGCCAAAATCAGTGCTCACCGAATCGCTGATGGTAAGCGATTGATTCCAGTGGAGCTCCAGCGTCGGGATGATTC
>JANODW010000851.1:0-2291 GCA_031412875.1 Pirellula sp.
TGCAATCTTTACCATCTGAAAAGAGGCTCCGTGTTTGAAAATGTAGTAAGGCGAGCGGCAGGCTGAAACATACCAGCCGTAGTTTGGGACCATTGTCCCGAACAAACAAACGGACGGGACAATGGTCCCATCCTACGCGAGATGAGATTAAGTTCGTTCGTTCGGTCCTTGACACTATTGGATACCTAAATCTATGAGAACAAACGATTACACGGTTGTAAAGGTAGGACAACTCGTGTTTCGAAACGGGCAAGAATTCGTCCAAAAGCAGACGAGCGGTTGGCAGATCACCCAGTAGTCAAAGCTCGGGTGTAATTCAAGCCTGCGCGCGATTGTCCGTACTGAGGAAGGAGGCCCGTCAAATTCGCCCCTTTTGCAAGTTCTTTGCCTATGAGGATTTTTCAGTCACATTAGGCCTTTAGCAAATCAGAAATTTTCTGAAGCAAGACTGCCCTGTCGATCGGCTTGCTGAGATAGTCATTGCAGCCGCAATCAAGGCAGCGGTTCATGTCGCCCTGCATCGCGTCAGCGGTGAGCGCGATAATCGGACCTTGATAACCAATGCGACGCAGTTGCCTCGCGGTTTCATAGCCGTCCATGTTTGGCATTTGCATATCCAACAATATGAGATCGATGGAAATTCCTTCGTTCGCATTGCGATGGACCGTCTCGATTGCCAATACACCGTCCTCCGCTTCGGTGACCCGTCCCCCCGCTTGGGTAATGATGAACTTGCTGAGAAACCGAATGTCACGGCGATCGTCGACTATCAAAATGTGACTATTGAGGCGAACATCCACGGTGGTTTGCAAACATTGGGTGGGTTCCGATAGGTCGCTGGGTTGAATCAGTGGGATGTCGGGCAGTTCGCCGACAAAGATTGTCGCAGTAAAAATGCTCCCCTGATTAGGTTGGCTCTCGACAGTAATGTTTCCCCCCAACATTGCGGCAAGTCGCTGGCTAATGGCCAATCCCAGGCCGGTACCGCCGAATTGCTGGGTAATGATAGAGTCCCCTTGAGAAAAGGGTTTAAAAAGGCGTTCCTGCTGGTCCACTGACATACCAATGCCGGTGTCGACGATGGATATTTTCAGTTCGCCCTTGCCCGAGCTTAATAAATCCAGTCGCGAGGGTTGCTCGTCCCAACCCAAGGGTTGAGGAGAGATACTGCGATAGGCGACTGCAATGGTTACCTCGCCTTCGCTCGTAAACTTGATCGCGTTTCCAACCAGATTGATCAAGATTTGTTTCAAGCGCTTCGCGTCGCTCTCCACCATTTTCGGAATCTTGGTCTGGTAATCGACATCGAGATTCAGTCCATTCTCCTTCGCCCGCACCTCCATGATGCTGCGGACGTCTTCGACGACGCGCACGGGTTCAAAGCGTTCGATGTCGATGTCCAATTTGCCAGCTTCGATTTTTGAAAGGTCTAAGATGTCGTTGATGATTTGCAGCAGATACCCTCCATTGCGACGAATCGTATTCAAGTAATTCCTGGCTTCGTCGCTTTCCGTATGATCCCATAGCAGTTCCGCGTAGCCCAATATGGCTGTCATGGGTGTTCGAATTTCATGCGACATGTTCGCCAAGAACTCGCTTTTGGATGCATTGGCAGCGTCTGCAATTTCGCGAGCGTGTTGCAGCGATTGTTCAATCACTTTGCTTTCGGTAATGTCCCAGTTCAACCCGATAAAGTGGCGGCTCTGGTCCGGATCCCTCACGACCCTGCCCCGTGCCGCAAACCATCTCCACTGACCGTTCGGACGTTGGAATCGAAACTCGGTGTTGTAATCCGAGCCATGCTCAATCGCTTGATGTATCGCAGCATTGTTCGCAGCCACATCGTCCGGATGGATTCGCGATAGGAAATTTTCCCCCGAATGCGACTGGTCTCGCAATCCCGTTAGATTCAAATGCTGATCGTCCCAAGTCACCTTGTCTGTGTCGATATTCCAATCGAACAATCCCATCTTGGCCTCGGATGTCGCCATTTCCAAACGTTCGTTCGACTGGCGCAGTTGGGAGGTCAGCTCCCTCGCTCGTTCTTCGGCCCAAGCGCGCTGCAGTTTCAAGTACAAACGTTGCGTTACGTCGCTGAGCAATTCGATTTCCTGCAACTCCCACTCTCTGGGGCAGTCGCAAGTCACAGACAAAGCAAACTTCAACTCGCCATGAGAGATGTAGGGAATCACCAGCAAAGCACGTGTCCCCAAGGAGGTTTGTTTATCGATCTCAGCGGGCGTGAGACTGCTCGATTGGACATCGTTCACGACCAAGGGATGGCCTGCGAG
>JANODW010000852.1:0-1988 GCA_031412875.1 Pirellula sp.
CGAGGGACCAGCCTTTCGACACTCAACCTAGCACCGAACAGCACCTCATCCCGAGAGGCAAGTCCGTTCTTTGGACGGATGACAAGAGCAATCTGTTCGAGGCCCTCAGGTAAATTAAGGGACTTAGCAATACGATCAATCCATTGGCGGCTACGGCCAACCTTCCATTTGGGCCCGCCCCGATGGAGGCAGAAATTGGGCGCTACAATACCCTGAGTCCGTTACTAGCCCTCCACTGGGTTTATCTCGGTGGAAGCAACGTCACCGCCGTTTCTCCTTCGGCATTGTCCATTATTGACGGTACTATTCGGTTATCCGACTCCCACGCGTCGTTTGCTTGCAGAGGAGTGGGTGAAAGAAAGCCAAAATCAGATGGATGAACGCAAATCCATAAAAGGGCGAAGTTTGCAATCCATTATTCCCAATAATCATTGCGAGCGCAAACAAAAGTATCGAGCTCACAATCATTGAGGTTGTCAGCGAGATTCTACGGTGTACGACCTTTCTGTTTAGCCAAAACAATGTGATGACGGTCGCATGGATCAGCGCAACGATTAGTGCTGGAATTGCGAGCCAGGGGGCGTTGCCGTTCCAAATGGTAAGGATTGCATAGGATAAAGCCAGTCCAGTCGCACACCCAATTCCGCATCCGAAAAACCATGTTCGCGAGTTGATTGTGTCCAGGTTCATTTGCCTATCCCATTGCTGCGGAACTGCGGAGGATTTAATCTTTTGTGCGGCCATTGATTTGTTGCTCGATTGGAATCCGATTCTAAGAAAAACGCGTCCGATCAGCTAGCACGAGGAGCTGAGTTAACGCAAGTAAAAAACGTCCGTTCAAGGCCTTCGTCTGCGTCACTTTGTTCTGGCTCGCCTTCGTGCTCGTCCCCATGCAAAAAATTCGCATAAAGATCGTTCAGGAACTTTGCTCAGTTACCAATCACCGCAGCAAATTGACACGCAATCTGGAATCCATTATTTTACACCATTGTCACGCCGCAATGCATCTTTAGAAGTGCTTTTCTTCTCACTAAGGGTCAGTATCATGCGTGAACACTCTTCCAGAAGGCGTCCGTCATCGCTGCCTCGAAAGTTATACGGATTCGAGTCGCTTGAGGTGCGTCGAGTACTGGCAAGTATCGAAATCATCGAGACAATCGAACGAACCATCGTCAATGACAACGGTCGAGGCGCGGACTTTTACACGATCAAACTGGATGTCCAGCCCGTCGCACCGGTAACGATCAACATTACCTCGTCCAATCCTCAAGTTCGCGCAGAAGTATGGAACGGTGCAGGCTTCTTTCCACAAGCGTTTTTTACTCCAGAAGACTGGAGCCCTAAGACTGTCAGTGTATGGGGCGATGGAAAGGGTATTGCCTCGGGCAACCTACCAACAAGCTTGACCCATACTGTGAACACCAGTGATCCCGGCTATCAGTCTCAATCTGCTCGCGATGTTGCTGTCTTGCTAATCGATACCGACACTCAGCTATGGGTTCCAACCTACGACCTGGAAATGATGGAGGGCGAGGTGATTTACGGATTCTTTGTGCCGCAATCGCCAGTGGGATACAGTGGACCCAGTATCAGCAGTACTTACGACAACTTGCAGATTAGCATCAGCGGCGGTAGTACCCAGACCATAACCGCTTTCAACGACGGACTGGAAGAAGGGATCCACGATGTGCCAGTTTCGCACGTATCGGCTTCTCCGCTGCCGCCAGAATACACGCTTCCGCCGGATTTGATCGTTCGGATAAGTGATCCAATCACGCCAGAGTTTGTTCGTGTCGAAATCAACAATGGTCAAGCTCAGCGATCGATCGTTAACTCAGCGAGTTTGGAATTCTCCAGCGAAATCAACATTATCGACACTCGTGGAATTGCGATTATCAACACCGGTACAAGCGAAGCATTTCCAGTCTTTGCCCAGATTCTTTATGATCGCAATGTGTTGGAAGTGTTCTATGGCGTGAACTATCAAG
>JANODW010000853.1:0-3272 GCA_031412875.1 Pirellula sp.
ATTTCAACTACGATTGCATTCCTGCAATTGTTTACACCCATCCCGAAATCGCAACCGTCGGCAAAACCGAAGAACAGCTCAAGGAAGCCGGCATCGTATTCAAAAAAGGGATCGGAGCGTACGGCGCCAACGGTCGCGCCAGGACCTTGGGCGAAATCGAGGGCCGCGTCAAGATATTGGCGGATGCCCAAACAGATCGAGTCCTCGGTGTCCACATCATCGGCGCTCGCGCTGGCGACTTGATTGCAGAAGCAGCCGTCGCAATCGAATTTGGAGCCAGCAGCGAGGACATTGCCCGTTCGTGCCACGCGCACCCCACGTTGGCCGAAACGATGCACGAAGCCGCACTGGCCGTCGAGAATCGCGCGATCCATTCGGCTTAGATCCCCATGCACGGCTGGCCCTTTGCAAGCCCAGCCGTGCTGATCTCTGCAAACTAGCAACCCGTAAACCAGCAACCCGTAACCCGTAACCGAACCTTTCCGAATGCCACGTTATAGTCCAGCCGTTATCGAGCCCAAATGGCAAAGTTACTGGGAAAGCAACAAAACGTTTCGCACTCCCGAAATGCCCACCGGGGATAAGATCTATATCCTGGACATGTTCCCCTATCCGAGCGGAGCAGGATTGCACGTGGGACATCCGGAGGGTTACACCGCGACGGACATTCAAGCCCGCTATTGGCGAATGCGCGGCAAATCCGTGCTTCACCCGATGGGGTACGACGCGTTTGGATTGCCGGCCGAGGAATATGCCATCCTGCATAACATTCCCCCGCGCGTCAGCACCGAAAAAAACATCGCAAACTTCACTCGGCAGCTCAGAGATCTCGGGTTCTCATACGATTGGGATCGATGCTTGGCCACGACCGATCGCGAGTACTTCCGTTGGACGCAGTGGATTTTCTTGCTCCTTTTCGATACCTGGTTCGATCTCGAACAGCAACGCGGGCGTCCCATTTCCGATTTGCCTATTCCCGCTGAAGTCGCTAGCCAAGGCCAGGATGCGGTGTCGCTCTACCGCGACAAGCATCGGCTGGCTTACCAAGACGAGGCGCTCGTCAACTGGTGCCCCGGTTTAGGGACGGTGTTGGCAAACGAAGAGGTCATTGACGGCAAAAGCGAACGAGGCAATCACCCCGTCCAGCGCATGCCGCTCAGGCAATGGATGCTCAGGATCACGGCTTACGGAGATCGCTTGATCAGCGACTTAGAAGGTTTGGATTGGACTCCAGGCATCAAGAAATTGCAGTCGGACTGGATCGGACGAAGCACCGGTGCCGAAGTCGACTTCCCCGTTGTGCCCGCCTCCGATTTTTCGCTTTGGCAAAAAAGGCGCAGCGGTCAGCCATTCCCCGAGAGTATCCCCGACGACGTGCTGCGAATCTACACCACACGGCCGGACACGCTCTACGGAGCTACCTACATGGTGATCGCTCCGGAGCATCCATTTGTTAATAAAATCACTACGGCAGGGCAGGCCGAAGCGGTGAAGAAGTACTGCGATGCGGCGACGTTCAAGAGCGACCGGGATCGCACCGATGGCGACAAGAAAAAAACAGGCGTCTTTACGGGAGCCTATGCGATCAACCCCGTTACCTCGAAGCCTATCCCGATCTGGATCGCGGACTACGTTTTGATCGGATACGGCACCGGGGCCATCATGGCCGTTCCCGCCCACGACGACAGAGACTTTGAATTCGCCAAAGCCTTTGGGCTCCCAGTGCAATGCGTCGTCGAGCCTCCGTCGACCGATCCCGATCGACCCAAAATCCTCAACGGCGAGGAATGCTACACCGGACCCGGTTTGGCCATCCATAGCGGCTCCTTGGACGGGCTGTCGACTCAAGAAGCGAAAGACAAAATCATCGCGGAGCTCTCGGCCAGCGGAGTGGCTCAACAAGCAATCAACTACAAACTGCGAGACTGGCTCTTTAGCCGTCAACGTTTTTGGGGCGAACCGTTTCCCATCTTGCACGAACTCGATGCGAATGGAAAACCCACAGGAATCATTCGGGCGCTTGAATCCCGGGATCTGCCTGTCGATTTGCCTCAGTTGGAGGACTACAAACCGCATGGTCGGCCAGAACCACCGCTCGCCAAAGCGGACGACGACTGGCTCTATGTAAACCTCGATGGCAAACGCTATCGCCGCGAAACCAACACGATGCCGCAATGGGCAGGTTCGTGCTGGTACTATTTGCGATTCATCGATCCCAAGAATGCTTCAGCCATCGTCGATCGCGAGAAAGAAAAAGCTTGGATGCCGGTCGACTTGTACGTCGGCGGAGCCGAACATGCGGTGCTGCATTTGCTCTACGCCAGGTTCTGGCACAAGGTGCTGTTCGACCGGGGATTCGTATCGCATCCCGAACCATTCCACAAATTGGTCAATCAAGGGATGATATTGGGCGAAGTCGAATATACCGGCTTCCAAACCGAAGACAAAAATTGGATCAGTACATCGCAAATTGAAAAAGGGGACGACGGCTTTGTGCACTCCTTGACCAAGTCGCCACTCCAAGCCGTTACGGTGCCAGACACCGAAGTGACCAAAGCGGGTGACCATTTCGTACTGTCCAGCGACCCGTCAATCCGGATCGATAGCCGGGCGCATAAAATGTCCAAAGCACGCGGCAACGTGGTGAATCCGGATGCCGTTGTCTCAGAGTATGGCGCGGACTCGCTGCGGCTCTATGAGATGTTCATGGGACCTTTAGAAGCCACCAAGCCATGGAGTACGACCGGAGTCAACGGCGTTCGCAATTTCTTGGACCGCGTATGGCGATTGATGATCGATACACATGCCGATGACAATCGATTGGTGGACTCCATTGTGGAGGTCGCACCCACGGCTGAGCAGAATCGTGTGGTTCATAGCACCATCATGGCCGTGACTCGCGACATTGAAGGACTCAGTTTCAATACTGCCATCGCCCGGATGATGGAGTTTGTGAATTTCTTTACCAAGGAAACCATCAGGCCGAAACAAGCGATGGAGACGCTCGTTTTATTGCTCTCTCCCTACGCGCCCCACATGGCGGAAGAACTATGGCAAGCGCTCGGGCACTCGCAATCCCTCGCCTACCACCCGTGGCCGACCTTCGATGAAGCGCTCACTCGATTGAGTGAAATCGAAGTGCCCCTGCAAGTGAACGGGAAACTTCGAGCCAAGATCATGGTTCCCGCCGACTGCAATGCCGAGCAGTTGGAACTGGCCGCCCGAAATCATGAACGTCTGAGCGATTGGCTCGATGGCAAACAGATTGTCAA
>JANODW010000854.1:0-4562 GCA_031412875.1 Pirellula sp.
TTTGTATTACCACTTTCGCAATCGAACACTTCGAAACTTCCACCCCAATCCCATGCGACTATCCCCTTGACTCAACCCAAGGTGGTTGCCGCAGTATCCCGTCGGCCCCCGTCGCGAGTACCGAACGGCCATCCGGCGCCATAGCGATTCCGCGAACATTAATTTCCATTCGACTGCGACGCTACATCGAGAACCATTTCAGAGCTTAAGCTCGTCGGTGTCAAATTGAAATCTAAGTCAACACGTTTTAGCCAAGTGAGGAAAGGAAAACGATAAGAGGAAGGTACGTCGTTTACCTTGGCAAGCGACTGCTCATTCCAAGCGGTGCTGGTCCAATGGGAGGGAGATTGAGGTGTTTTCTGGTAGATGAATTCGCCGCCCAGAGGGCATTTCAACTTGCCTTGAATCGCATGCTCGAGTGAGTTGCGAAACACTGCGGGTGGGACTGCCAACCCCTCGGTCCAGCGGTTTAGCCATACGGCATCAGCGGCCGACTGCTGCCTTGCTGCACAATACGAATACGCGTGCAAGTAGGGGGCCAACGCCGTCTGCTCGATATCGCCGAGATGGACGTGTATCTGAGCTGGCTTAGTGAGACGTTCCTTCGAAAGGCGCTGTCGGACATCTAGCCGCAAATCGACGTTACCCCCATAAATGCTCCACTGCGGATCCTCAGAAATCGAGCTCAAAATAGATAGGCCCTGGAAGCTTCTCGCAGCCGATTGCATCATCCAAACAACTGGTTCGCCAGGGTTCATGATTCCCCGTAGGATCCAGAACGGATTGAATCCAGGCTGAGGTTGGAAACTTTGGGAGACCGAATTCTGCAACGGTAAAACGGCCTCTCTTGTTTGCAGACTCTTCACCAATCCCGACACTAGTTGCAATCCCTCTAAACCAGCCGGACTGACCGCAGCGAAGGACTGTTCTTGGGTTAGGTACTTCGTTGGACTTTCATCATTTCGTTTGAGCTCGCCACGACTGACATGAAATGGGATCGACGCATCCACCAATCCAAGGTGGGCGAGATACTTTTGAGAATGGTTATGCAAGTGCGCAGAGACACCCATCGGTTCATTGCCTGCCATCGCAGCATGTGTCAACGTGGGCTCCGCTAGATAGTTCGCAAGGAAGCCATATTCGCTCCGTGCATACGGTGTGACATGAATGTTGAGATGAATTCTGTCGATACCAGATGCCGCCAGCTCACGATGGATCGTTGCCAAAACGGGGTCCATGGAAGGCCAAGCTTTCCTGTATCGCTGAGAAAATCTTTGGTAGGCCTGCGATTCACCTCGATTGACTTTGTCTGGTTTAATGTCCGCCACAGGAATAAAGGTGCCTGCCTTCCCTCGCATCGAATCCCTCGCTTGGGCCGCAATCAAATCGACGCGGCTGCCATCGGAGTAGCGTCCAAAGTCCGCAGGCAAGAATCCACCGCTTGCGAGCGCTTTAATAGAATCTGCCGGATGGCCCAACGCCTTCGCGACGATCGCCGCAATTTCGATCGTTCGACAATCCCTGGCCGAATTGCGGCGACGACTGAGTTCGGTTCGAAAGGAGGGGCCTGTGATTCGTCGGAAAAAGGGATCGGAAAGATAAAATTTGATCTCCGCAACATCGGCACCGACGTGGCTCGCATGGGCATATCGATACTCCTTGAGGTCAGCCAACGATTGAGTCGATGAACCCAAACTCAAAAACGCATGGATTAGATCCCGCGAGTTGGTCACCAACACGTAGCGCCCTTTCCGCACCAAAAACGAGCGAACTCGATGGTCCTTTGAACCCAAAAATGAAACGAAGTGCCCTTGAACCTTTTCCGACTGAAGTACCGAATGAGAATCCTTGCGAACCAGGTTGCGTTGCTTCTGCAGCATTGCCTCCGCGTCCTTCTCGCTACCAACATGTGCCTCTAGCAGAACTCCAATTCCGGCACCCTCTTCAAAAAACACGTCGCTGCCGATGACCGCCATGTCGCTGATCATCT
Organism: Pirellula sp.; assembly: GCA_031412875.1. Taxonomy (GTDB): domain Bacteria; phylum Planctomycetota; class Planctomycetia; order Pirellulales; family Pirellulaceae; genus JBKCUI01. The sequence goes on from JANODW010000854.1 coordinate 1,991, forward strand.
TGTCCAAACCGGAGTCCATCGAATGCTGCGCGTTGATTCCCAACTGAGTTTCTATTCGACCCCGCACATCGGAATCGATGCTTGGACTGGTCACGATCTCGTCGAGGGACCCACCCCATTGGAGCAATAATTGACGCAACCATGAATAATTGCGAATCGACTTGCATCGCACATAAAAGCAGTCGCTTGGCACCATCGATGCGATCGCTTCGATATTCGAATTGGGAGCAAATCCCTTTTCGGGTATTCGGACGCTTTCAATATTGATGGGACTGGGCAAAGGTTCCGTTGCGGGGGAGTTTTCTATGGACTCCCCGGTATCGTCCACCATCATAGCCAACCGAACCGATTCGAAACCCAGCAACATACCTAGCGTGCGCTCAAACTGGCTTTCTAACTGACTGGACCTTGGGATTTTCGACGCGATTCGCCGTTTGAAAGGCAGTTCGAGATGTCGTCCCAGCACCGCCAAAAAGTCATCGGATGGGCGTGCGAGAGCCGGCGAGATTCCTCGTTGTGACTGATCGCCGAGCGTGACCCACCATTGTTTGAGCAACCCCGAGTGGCTTTTGGAATCACCTTTTTCCGGCATCATCCTTGCCCGAAAACGGACGCTATCTGCAATCGAAATCTCAATTTCCGCGGGGAAGCCACCCGAAAACAAAAAGTAAACAAGCAACGAATCGCCCGTCGGTACATCGTCTACCGCTGGCAGCAAAATCTTGCTACGCGAGCTCTTTACTTGGATCGATTGATCCGAATACCATCCCAGCTCCAACGCCCGCTTTCTATCCAGCTCCACGAAGCCAACTCCATAGGGCAATCCTGGAGTAGCGAGAGAACGAATGACCAAGTTGGGCTCGGACGCATGCAAAAGCGTAGCGTTTACGAAGAGCCCGACGAGAATCAGGCCAACGCACTGCATCAAAGGATTCCCTTGCCAACCTCCACCTGAACTGCCATCGCAGTGGAGATCGCGAATTTGTTTCAACATTTTAGGAGTCCTAGGTGGGCGAGAGATGGGACCTGTCAAGTATGAAAGATATCGGCAGAGATTACCAGCGCTTGCAGTGGAACTTGATGTCGATCAGGGCATAGGCCGCGATGATCTTGTGACCCTGAGCCGTCGGATGAATACTGTCCCAAAAAAGATAACGACTGGGATCGACGTGCGGTGCAAGTGCGTATCCGATACCCGAAAGGGGGTCAAAAAGCGTCGCAGAATCCGTTACATTGCGAAGTCCGAAAAGGCGGGGTGTACGAGTGGCCGTTTGAAAAAGCCGACTAATTTTGACATCAGCTATTTCGAGTTGACGAAACTCCCTTCGCAAACTCTGAATCTGACCAGAAAGTAGAGAGTTAAAGGCGGTCGTCGCTGCATTCAATGCCGAAGCCGATGCTTCTACTTTATTGAAGAAGGGAGTTTGCCCGAGAAGCGGCAGGTCAAGCACAACGATTTTCCTGGCGCCAGCGTCGTACAAGTCTCGAATTGCCCCCGAAATGGCGAGGACAGCCTGCGGAATGAAATCGATTTCACCATACGTTGCTCCATAGAAAATGTCGTTGGCGCCCGCCCATATAAAAAACACGTCGTCTGGATCGGCTTCTCCGCCATGAGATAGAAGATACGTATCGATTTGAGTCACCAAATCCGGTGTTCCGTAAGGTGAAACTCCTGTCGCACGAGCGCCATTGAACGAGTAGTTCGTTCCGCCAATCAAACTTGGAAGCGCCACAGGCTCATCCAACGCCGCCGCAACACGCTCTGTCCAAAGAACTCCATCTGAAAATCGGCCATTAAAATAGAGCGGCGATGGGGGGAATGTACCCCCGGACACAAGATAGAAGTTTCCTTCGTCTGACAGACTGTCCCCAAAAAAGAACAGATCGGCACGGCAAGTCGCATTGAGCTGGGCTCCAGCAAATAGAATCGCCAGAGCAAAGGCCTGAATTCTCTTCATTAACATTCGTGAGTTCCCTTCAAAGTTGTTTTCAGCAAAAACCGAGATGATCTATTTCGTAAGAACCGAAAGCGGTGTGGAGATCGTTCGAAAAATCAAAATTTTTTAGATTTTTAAGGTGCAGAATAAAATTGTCTGGCATGGATGCCAACGGACATCCCGCATTATCGCAAGCAGTTCTGAAGTACCATCTCTAACTGCTGAGTCGTGCGGTCGCTGATGGTCTTCACCGAACGCAACTGTTTCTCAACAAAAACAGTGCTCGCGTCTAGAAACGTCGATGAACTCAATGTCCACAATAGGAATGCCATGGCAGCGACGGCCGCGTATGGCTTGCAAGCGGGGAGGTGGCGGAGTTGGCTAGGATGCGTGCGGCGTTGGTTAGTAGCCATGATTCGGTTCCTGTCTGGGTGGGTGAAACAAAGAGTCGGATGGATAGGTTCGACGACGTTGCGTGAAACTATCTATAGAACCGAAATAATGCTCTTTGTCGCCTCACCATTCACCGGATGGTCACGGCATCAAGGCGAGCGGCAGGCTGAAACATACCAGCCGTAGTTTGGGACCATTGTCCCGAACGAATAAACAAACGGACGGGCTAGCGTTAAGCC
>JANODW010000855.1:0-11244 GCA_031412875.1 Pirellula sp.
TCACAGACGCGATCGGCGCATTGGATCGGGCAATCAGCTTATCACAAAACGAAGGTGCGCTGTTCATGCACCGTGCGTATGTTCGCATGCTGGCCATGCAAGACTTCGAAAAGGTGATCGAGGATTGCGGAAGGGCTGAGCGATTGGGGACGGTATCGTCCGAGCAACTCGATATCAAAGCACGCGCACAATCCAGACTCGGAAAATTCGAAAATGCAATTGACGCACACAGCCAGGCTATCGCACTATCCCCCAACGACGCTAGGCTCTTTCTCCACCGAAGTGAGACCTATCGAGCGAGCAAACAGGCGGACCTAGCATTGGCGGACGCCCAAAATGCATTCGCAATGGACCCCAATTCGGCTGCCTCCCATGCAGTCGCCCTTTGTTTCTTCGAACTTGCGAACTATGAGAAGGCATTGGAAGCGGTTGAGATCGCTCTGAAAACTGGACAGAAAATGGCTAAGTTGGTCAGTCTCAAAGGGCAGATTCTGAGTCGGCAAAGCAAGTACCGTGATGCCATCGATACCTTGAAACCGTTGGAATCCAAATCGACTTCGATCGCCGTTTTTGAGACGATGGCATTTTGTCACTTGCAATTGAAGGAGTACGCGGACGCTTGGAAATGCATTGCGAAAACGCTAGACAGTCAGGATCAAAGCTTGGAGTCGCTGGCGATCGCCGCGCAGGTTGCTCACGCACTGGGTGAGTACAGCAAGGCAAAAAATTTCGTCGAACGTTTTGTTAAGGCAGGAGGTAGCTCCCCGGAAATCGACTTTTTGCTCGGGAAGTTCGCATCTGAGCGGAAAGACTGGCGAGGCTCCATCGACTTTTTTAAAAAGAGCTTGAAGAAACGGCAGCGGTACCCCGAAGCTTGGCAAGCCGCAGGATACGCGTTTGAACAAGTAGGTGAACCGGAGAAGGCAGTGCATTGCTATTCCAACGCAATCAAAGTGGGCGGGAATCAACCCGACTTGCGTATGGCCCGAGCCGAACTGCTTCTAACCAAGGCAGAGTATCAGGATGCATTGGCCGATCTGAATTGGCTTAAAGAGAATAATGTCGACGCAAGCAAGGTTGCAAAAATGCTCGCGGTCTGCAATTCGAAACTGGTCCATTCGCGGGCGAGAAAATAGGACCGCCTCGGGCGGATGCGGCGAAGTTGCCTTCCTCGTTGTTTTGAAATGTCTGTTTTCCCAACGCTTCGAACCCAATGGGGTCCAACCTTCCCTATCGACGGGTTATGCACATCGGAAAATGAGGGCAGAAGCAGACTTTCTCGACGGAAAAGTTTCTCTAAGTGACATGTTGCGATCGGTTTGCAAACCATTCAAGGCAGAACTGCGAGTTCGGACGTTGGTGATCGGGCAACCATGCTGTACTCTCTTGCAGGAACCTGTTCGAGCCCGTGCTCACGGTCGAGCGGGTTCCATGGCACCTTCTAAACTCCTGCAACGACGGCATATGACACCACCTCCTGCATTCTTGACCAACGTAGAACCGACCCTTCAAGCGGCCGAAGAAATGGCTCCTTTGACGGTCGAAACTCCAGCAGAGCTAGACCAACATGCCCAAACGGTTACGACGCCGTTTGTGGGGCAATGGCACACGTTGATCAGCCAGACGAATTGGGAAAAGGGCAAAATCATATCGGAGTGGCGGTCCGCCCTGATTGCCGCGGACGCCGACTCTCATTGCTTCAGCGATGACACGTGGTCCAAACAAGTGGGAGCGGTGACCAGCCAGCATGTGGGCCGTCTGCGCCGCGTCTACGAACGATTTGGGGCTACCAGTTCTAGCTATCCTGGACTCTATTGGAGCCATTTCTTGGCCGCCATCGATTGGGACGATGCAGAACTGTGGCTCGAGGGCGCGATGCAAAGCAAGTGGAGTATCTCCGAAATGAGGAAGACCCGTTGGGAAACCAGTGGTGGCGATCCTAAGCATCCGCCCAAGGATGAAGAACTGATCACCTCGGAAGTCGATGATGATTACGATGCGCTTACCGCACAGGAAGAAGAAGAGTCCGATCGCGAAACGCGAGACCGGGCGGAGTCCAGCGGCCCGCTTGCAGAAGGTCCAGATTTTGGCGAGGAAGACTACGATCCGTCGATGGCAGGAGCGACCCAACCTGGCGACCCTCCCTTTGAATCGGAATCGTTCGATGCGTCCAAAGATCCTGGAAATCCATTCGTTGGCTTGTCTGACCTCCCACCGGATGTCTCCGACGCGCTGGAACAGTTTAAACTGTGTATCGTTCGGCACCGTTCGAGCAAATGGTCGGACATCAGCCAAAAGCAAATGTTTGATGTGCTCGATGCATTGCGGCAGTTTGTCGATCGCTAGTCACATGAATACTCACAATCAGGAAGTGAATTGACAAGCTCGACGTCCCCTGCGCCGAAACACGCGCATTCGTCTCCGCCGGTTGCAAGCGCCATTGCAACCGCGGTGTGCGCTGGCTTTGCCGGCCTCGGATTTTTTCTTTCGCTGGTTGTGGACGCGCCAATCTATTGGATAGCAGCCTGCTGGTTCGTGGCTTACATGGCGGGTGGATTCCGACCCGTTAAAGAATCCATTTTGGCCATATTTCATGGTGAACTCAACGTCGATACGCTCATGGTGGCGGCGGCCCTAGGCGCGGCTCTGCTGGGTGATTTGGGCGAAGGAGCCGTGCTGCTGTTTCTGTTTTCGCTGAGCGGAACGCTTGAGGCGTTTGCGTCCTATCGCACCAACCGATCCATCGAATCGCTTGTCCAATTGCGGCCTCGGCAAGCGACACGGGTTTCAATCGACTCCTCGCCCGACGAGATCGTTGCCGTGGAATCGCTTGCGCTGGGCGATGTCGTGCGTGTCCGGCCCGGGGAAAGATTTGCCATCGATGGGATCGTCGTGGATGGCGAATCCTGGGTCGACGAATCCACGTTGACGGGCGAAAGCGAACCGATCCAAAAGGTCTTGGGCTCGACAGTTTTTTCAGGCACCATGAACGGTCAAGGGACCGTGTTGGTGAAAATGACGAAAGCGATTGCGGACACGACACTTGAACGCATCGTGCATATGGTCTACGAAGCCCAGGCGCAAAAGACGCCCACTCAACGTTTTGTAGAATCGTGGCAACAGCCGTACGTGATAGGGGTTTTTACATCGGCATTGCTGGTCTTTGTCGCAGCCAAATGGGTTCATGCGACCGACTGGTACGACGCGTTCTACCATGCCATGGTTTTGCTGGTGGCTGCTTCGCCCTGCGCCGTTGTCGTTAGTTCGCCGTCCGTCATGTTGTCTGCCATTGCACTTGCTGGACGTCATGGGGTGCTTTTTAAAGGGGCCGTCCACCTCGAGACACTGGGCAAAGTCGACTTGATCGCAATGGACAAGACCGGGACGGTCACACTTGGCCGGCCGGCCGTGACCGAGGTGTGGACCACTCCTGGAACGGATCGGGCACGGTTCCTAGCACAGATTGCAGCGGTTGAAAAGCAAAGCGAGCATCCGCTTGCGAACCCGGTCATGGAAGAGGCGCGCAAGTACGGTAGTACCGAGCAATCGCAGGTGCTGACTGAGTTCCACAGCCACACGGGTCTTGGAGTATTTGCGAGAGTCGACGGAGTGTGGGTCGGAGTCGGGCGCGAGAGCCTGTTTGAGACTTATCGCGTCGAGATACCGCCGGGTGTCCGCGAGAACGCGCAGCGGATTCGCGAGGCGGGACAAACTGCATTGATCGCTATCGCGGCAGAGGAGCATGCTGGCGGCGTCCTCGGGGTAGCCGATCAATTGCGACCGGAGGCCGCACGCACTATTGCTAACTTGAAGAAATTAGGGGTCCGAGAAGTCGTCCTATTAACCGGCGATCACCAGCGTGTGGCGCAATCCATTGCCAAGCAAATCGGGGTGGACGAAGTGCGCGCGGGGTTGATGCCTGATGGCAAGGTGACCGAACTGGTGCGACTTGCCAACAAGGGCCGTTGTGTCGCCATGATTGGAGACGGAGTGAACGACGCTCCGGCGCTGGCCAGCGCGGACGTCGGCATCGCAATGGGTGGAGCCGGAACCGATATCGCCTTGGAAGTGGCCGACGTGGTCTTGATGCGAGATGACCTCAAAGCCCTACCGATGGCGGTTTGGATCAGTCGCATGGCGAGGAAGCGCGTTCGCCAGAATATGGTTTTCGCTTTTGTGATGATCGCCATCTTGGTGCTTTCGTCCTTTTTTGAACTGCCCCTGTGGATAGGAGTTTTGGGCCACGAAGGAAGCACCGTTTTGGTAGTGCTCAACGGGCTGCGTATGCTGTGGGAACGCACTCCGGATTTTGACTCCAGACCGCCTCAGCCTGCTCCTTGAACCAACCTCAACGCGTAGGGCGCGATGCCCCGTTGATCGCGACGATGCGTTGATCGCGACGATGCAATCGCCCAATAGCATTCGATCCCGTTTACTCCACAAGCCCGACATACTTGGATGCCGCATTGGGTTTTTGTATCTGGTCGGTTTGTTCGAACGCGAGCAGTCCGATCCCTAATCTCCTTAGGTTGGATTCTGTCTCTGCAAGGCGATCGGCGCGGACGCGTTGGTTGTTTTCAACCAGGACCATCTGATCTGCGATCCCATGCAGTTCAATTCCACGTTCGCCGTCAAACGTGTTTGCACGCACGATGTTTCCTTGCGGCATAGCTCGTTCGCTGCCCAAAAAAGATTGGAGTTCTGGGTAACGTTCTCTATAAATGGAGGATGGATTCAACGCAGACTTGCACAGTTTTACGATCCTGGAATCCTCAGCAGCGATTTGGTCGCTAGCCCAAGTCAATCCGCGTGCATCCACTTGGATGGGAGCGATGGAGTTCACGATGATATTTCTTTCTACCCGATTGTCTCTGCCACCGCCGATCGCGATCCCTCGAACCGTGTTGACCAATAGGTTGTTTTCGACCACGGTTCCGCTTGCAAAGTCGTCCAAATAGATTCCGACGATGCCTGTTTTGCTGAACCCGCCTAGATCATGAATATAATTTTTGCGAACGATATTGCCTCGATAAGTCGGATCCAGAGCGAGGTGGATCGCAGCCGAGTCCTCTGTTTCCAAGCAAACGTTTCCGATTTCATTGTGTTGTATGAGATGTTCGTTCCCGTGGATCGCGATCGCCAGATCCGGGCCGCGGTGGATATGGTTTGTCGATAACTCGATTCCCACACCGTAGAGTGCAACAGCCGGTCGGCCACCCAGGAAGTGTTGGCAAAAGTCATGGATGGAACAATTCTTTACGATGTGATCGCACCGCTCTAAAGTGCTGCGATCCCCTGCCTCGATACGAATCGCGCTCGAACCGGTGCTGGCAACTTCGCAGCTTTCGATCCGGTGATCGTAACCACCAAAAAGATGAACACCCACCGTCCCGGTTTGACCTATACGGCAATTGCGAAGGCATACATGGTTGCCGCCTGCAATCTCGACCCCCATCGAGCGTGCGTCTTCGATATGAAAGCCATCCAACGTGAGGAACGACGTGTCGTAGATAGAGACAACGGTATCCAATACCGATATCGAAGCGGGGCCGCTCGTTTCAACAGGCCAGTAGTAAAGGGTATTCGAGGTTGTCTCCACGAACCACTCGCCCGGTTGGTCCAGTTCGCAAAGAAGATTGGTCAATCGATAGCGAGCTCCGTCTCGTACCTTTTTGGATCTCGATGGCTCCTGCGACGAGAACGCAAGTACGCTTGATTCACGGTCGACGGAGACGGGTTCAAGAGCGCTGCTCCAATCTGTTTCCCAAAATCCTAACGCCCACGCATGGGCCTGATCCTTTGGGTGGATTGGATGTTCTAGGTGCCAACTGTTCGAGCTGGTAGGTTTGGCGTGAGCCCAGCCTTGGTTTGGCCAGCCCGCGCGAGGCAGCCTCGTTTGGTTCGCGAACAGCTCCAACGGCGCAGGCAGGATCGTTTGATGCAGCCGGCACGAATTCAGATTCCCGCAGGAAACCCCGAGTGGGGAAAGTTCCATACAAACGACATGCTCTCTCGCAGGAAGCGGGATAGGTTCTATCTGTTCTGGCCGACTCGGCTTGTGCCACTCCCGCAGTTGGAGGCCGCCCGATAGTTGAACTTCGCCGTCGACGGCGCGGTAGGTAATCGGGAAGTCTTCTGTGCCGGAATCTTCGGCAGTAAAAACGAGAGTGGCGGGCAATTCATACCGAGCCGAATGAACAAGTACCTGCACCGAAGCGTGGTCAAGATCACTCTGCTGACGCATGAGGCGTATGCGATCGCGGGCCTGTTCCAACGAAGCAAACGGATCGGATTCGGATCCCGAGGCGGTTGCTCGCCCGGTAGGGGAGACGTGCAAGGTCCAAGGGTCAGCAGGCAGGTTGCCCGCCCAGGATAGCATCAAAAGGATAGCGGTGCAGCGATACATGCTCGGGACGTAGTGAGGGTGGCTCATGGGAAACAACGAGAGGTTGCTTTTTTGCAACTTGTTGCCCAAAAGCAACAATCGGATTTTGGGTTGCATGAAACGATAGCTCTGAATCGGAGCATTGCTTGGCTCCGCCAAAAAAACAGTAGCCAAATCCAAAAGAACTCTTGAAAACGTTGGGTTCGGCCGTCTTTTATCGTACCGACCGTCCCAAAAACCTGTGCTGGTTTCTTATGGGTTTCCGTTGAGAAACCGAAGCAGAGCGGCCACGCCGTTGAACCTTGGTCGACAAAATGGGGAGACGGCCCAGCAGTTGCTCTGAACGGCTATTCGTGCAGGCTTTGGACCGGTAGTTTCAAAGTGCCGTTTTCTTTCCATCGCTGAGTTTTTGCTATGATCAAGTACTTCGTGGTTGCCCTTGGTTCTTTTGCACTCCTATTGTCCGCACTCGCATATTATTCCAATGTCCAACGCGGTGCACTGGCACCTACCGTTTCGGCGACTCGCACACTCCCGCTCGCAGCCCGTTACCCAATGCGAGCGCGGACTCCGGATTTTTTCAGCCGTGCCAAGGGACGCTATGCGGGAAAGGGAATTTACCGTTCCTGAAGGCGCCGTCTCTATTAGGCGAGCGGCAGGCTGAAACATACCAGCCGTGGTTTGGGACCATCGTCTCGAACTAATGAACGGACGGGACAAAGGTCCCATCCTACGGTAATAATGATCCTGCTGCTCGCCTTATGGGGTGACAAAATGGCTACCTGCATATAGGGCGCAGTCTTGCAGTTCCGTTATCAGTTGCGTCATCGCAGGGGCTAGCCAAGCAAAGGAGGTAGTGGACGTCGGTGGGGCGAACGCCGTTAGAACCGAGCCAAGCGTCTCTTTGGGAGGAGCGATCTCCTTTGGCTTCGAATGCGCCAGATAAGCGTCGATCGAGACCGCAGAGGCTCCCATTTGCAGGCACCGAAAGATACTTTTGCCATCGAGAAAATTGCCCGCGATCATTAGTTTGGTGGTGGCTCCGGAATCTCGCAAGGCTTTGACCGCTTGTTCCACCGATTGCTCGAGCGATGAGAGTTCCAATGCCTGAGATGGGGACATGCCATACTGCACTTGGCATAGAACGGTGATGTAATCAAAACCGCTGTCGATTAAGTACCGCACGTCGTCATAGACAGAGCCTGGAGACATTGCTGCTCCGACAGGGCAATTGCCACCGGTCATGCTTTTCAGCAAATTTACTTTTTTCGCAAGTTGTTCGAAATGCGAGAGTTCGATCGGCAAACCAGGCGTCCAACGCGCAAGCCTGGAGTTGGCGTAGGTGTGGAATGGAACTCCAAACAATTGCAGCTCGATCGCACCGGCGTTATCAAGCGAAGCGATGTCGATGGGTTCGTCCAATTGAATCGAGGCGACTCGGTTTCGGTGAGTTGGCAGGGAGGCCGTCGGGTCTCCGAGCCAAGCGATTTGAAGATTCTGAATATCGGATATCAGGGCGCGTTTGGCAGGCAGTGGTAGTCCAGCCTCCGCCGGCAATCGGGTAAAGAAAGGTGGGTCGAGAGTCCACGCAGAATGCGTGTTCGCACAAGCGATCGTGCAGGCGAGCGATGGGATTTCCGTTCGCCCTTTTATCAGTGGATCGATGCGACCAAATAGCGGTTCGCAACGGAATCCGTTTTGTTTGTCGAGGGACTTTGGCATTTCGGGAGAGGATCGATTGGGTGTCATCAAAAATGCTCGCGAAGAGCTCGGTACACTCGAAACTCTTTCCCTGAGGACTTGATGTTCGACTTCAGCATCAGCATACCGATCTTAAGTCGATCGGGCTCGCGTAGTCGCTGTTCCTCGACATCCGGGCTAATCGACTCTGCTTCTCCGCGAAGGTAGATTGTCCCGCCTGACATCCCTTGCCCCAAATGCAAACCTGCTGAACCGCCTACGATCAGCGTTCCGCTTTGCATCCCAAGTCCGGCATAGTTGGCCACCGACCCCCGCACGACTATATCGGCACCTTGCAATCCCACGGCTGCCCGATCTTGGGCGCACCCATAAACTGCAATCAGTCCGCCGGTCCCCAAGGCCCCTAAGGAGTGTTTCGCATGCCCGCGTGCAATCAATACTCCGGAAGCGATCGAGTGGCCGAAAAAATCTTCGGCATTTCCTTCGACCAAGCACTGTCCATCTCCGAAGGAACAGAAACCGTAGTCACCCAGCGAGCCTTTGACGACAACTTCGCCAATGTCTCTCAGTCCAGCGCCGACAAAGTCCTGTCCTTTAGCCCCGCACACGTAGAGTGAGGTCGCTTCGATTGCGTCCTTTTCTGCGGATTGGGCGTTGGTCGCGGTGGCGTGCGCAAGAAGGAGGCTGCGCAACTGAGGAATAGACTCGCTTTCCAAGTCGAAATGCAAACAAGATCCCGATGGCTTTTCCATGGAACAGAACAACGCAACAAGGTACGGGAAAGGGGAGGATTATCCTTTCCTAGTTTAGTCCAATTGGCATGTTTGTACGAATCCATTTTGAATTCCCAGCCAAACCAATAGGCTTTTTTGCAAATGCATTCGGTTCGCGGCTTGCTCAAAAACGATGCTTCCCGCAGAATCGATAACATCGTCCGTAATTTCTAGGCCACGTCGGGCGGGCAGGCAATGAAGGACCCTGGAATGCGACGGAGCCAACTTCATCATGTTGGCATTGAGTTGAAACGGCTGGAAATCGACGGTCCGAGATTTAGCTTCTGCTTCTTGACCCATACTGGTCCAGACGTCGGTGTATAAAAAGTCTGCATTGCGAACCATGGCGGCGATATCGGTTCCTTGGTCGAAATCTAGTTCACCGTAGTGTTTGCGAATGCGTTCTACCAATTGGGGATCGATTTGGTACTTCGAGGGACCCACGAGTCGAAACTTCATCCCGCAAATGGCCGCGCTTTTCAAAAGCGACCGAGCTACATTGTTGCCGTCCCCGACAAAGGTTAGCTGCTTTCCCTGCAAGGAACCGCCTGAGAATTCTCGCATCGTCATCATGTCCGCCATGGCTTGGCATGGGTGCGACTGATCGGTTAGGCCATTGATGACGGGAAGCGCATTGTGCGACGCGAGTTCATCCACTGTCGATTGTGAGATAGCGCGACAGACGACAAAGTCACAGTAGCCGGCAAGCACCCGAACAAAGTCAGCGATCGTTTCTCGTTCGCGCCAACCGACATCATTGGTCAGATAGATCGCTGCCCCGCCGAGTTGAATCATTCCGGCTTCGAAGCTGACTCGGGTTCGCAAGCTGGCCTTTTCGAATAGCAAGGCAAGGCTGCGGTTCTTAAGGATGTCCGGTCGAGACCCATGGCCGAGTTTCCGTTTCAGCGAATCGGCGATGTCGAGGATTTCGTGATATTCGTCGGCCGAAAGGTCGAACAGGGAGCGAAGGTGCTTCATATTAGGTTGAACCTAGTCGAATGGCTGACGACTGCCGGTTTTTGATGATCTCGGTGCCGATGCCAGCGGTCGTATAGATTTCGAGAAGCAGGGAGTGCCTCACTTGGCCGTCGATGATGTGTACTTTTCCGACTCCGCGATCCAGTGTGGCCAGACAAGCTTCGACTTTGGGGATCATGCCACCGGCGATGATGCCTTGATCGATCAAATCGCGAGCTTCGCTCGCTGTGAGCGAATGGATCACGCTATCCGGATCTGCTTTGTCGCGTCGGACTCCGTTGACGTCGCTGATAAAAATGAGTTTTTCAGCACCTAACGCTTCGGCAACAGCCATCGCAGCGGTGTCGCCATTGACATTGTATTTTTGTCCGGCCGCATCCATGCACATCGAGGGGATAATGGGGATCTGCTCGGTGTAGGTGAGCTTCTCGATGGTCTGTCGATCGACGCGAGTGACTTGTCCAACGAATCCGAGGTCGATAGGTTCAGAACCGGGTTCGTCCAGCAAGAGTTTTTCGCCGAAGAGCACATTGGTGGTGCGAAAGTTAAGGTTCATCGCGCGGCCTCCGAGCCTTTCAATCTCGCTTGTCAGTTGTTCATTGAGTTCGTAACCGAGCGTATTTTCGACGATTTCGAGAGTTGCTGCATCGGTGACTCGACGCCCTTTGATCCACACAGGCTCGATGGCTGCAGCCTCCATCGCTTTGTTGATAGACGGTCCGCCACCATGCACCACGACCGGACGCATCCCAACGGATTCCATGAAGATAATATCCAGGAGGGTGTGGCGCATCGCATCGGCATTTGCCATCAAGGAGCCGCCGAGTTTAATGACGGTCGTCTTGCCTCGGAATTTTCGGATCCAGCCCATCGCTTCGATCAGCGTATCGGCTTTGGCAATTGCTTCCTTTGGTGAGTTCAATGCACTTCCTATCGTTTCGGAGTTTATTGTGTCGCGTTTTTTTGAGCAGACCAATAAATAAACGCCGACGCGAATCGGGTCGAGCCGGCGGAGCAGGTTTTGGATACTGGGTAAGCTTTTGGTTAACCGTTAGCGATGCTTTCACGAAACAACACCAACCAAGCCCCTTAGTGTACTACCCAACCCGTCAATGTGTCAACAATTGCCCTGCGGGCTCGACGGGTATCATTGGGGCTACCCGTTCGATTGGATTCATCGAATCCGTGGTGAAAAGCAATTTGCAGGCGTCCGCCCTGGGCCAATCCCAGGCTCGCTGTAGTAATTTGCCTGCTTCCTCGCCGGGAAGCGGTTTAGAAAAGTAGTAGCCTTGAACCATCTTACAACCGAGAACATGGAGTTGCTGCAACTGGTCGAGCGTTTCCACTCCTTCGGCAATCACATTCAAATGCAAGCTAGACGAAAGCGCAAGAATCGCGCGGATGATC
>JANODW010000856.1:0-2257 GCA_031412875.1 Pirellula sp.
CACCGGGCTAGCGTTAGACCCGCCAACCCATCCTAACCACTTCTCGGAAAGCAATATCTCGGAGCTGCTCGATACGCATCTCATAGCGGATGTGCGGTATGAAAAAAAAGTGAAGGACGCGATCGGGCGGTGCAAGCCGGATCTGGTGCTGCATTTGGCGGCACAAACGATTGTTCGACAGGGCTACCGCGAACCCCTCGAAACTTTCTCCACCAATATCATGGGGACAGCCACAGTCTTGGAAGCCGTTCGGTTGCTGGATCGGCCGTGCAGCGTCGTGGTGGTTACCAGCGACAAATGTTATGACAATCGAGAGCAAGTCTGGGGCTATCGCGAGTCGGATGCGATGGGTGAGAAGGATCCCTATGGTGCCAGCAAAGGGGCCGCAGAACTCGTGGTGCGTTCCTATCGCGACTCGTTCTTTCCCGCCGCGAAGATCGCACAGCACGGCATCAAAGTAGCCAGTGCGAGAGCTGGAAATGTCATCGGCGGTGGGGATTGGACCGACGACGCACTCATCGTTGACATCGTCAAATCGCTTTCGGGACGTGTGCCCGTTCAAGTTCGAAATCCAGCTTCGTTTCGTCCGTGGAATCATGTGCTTCAAGCCCTAAGCGGGTACCTGACACTCTCGCAGAAATTGATGGCAACCGACGACCCAAAGTATTGCAGCGGTTGGAACATCGGCCCCCTTCCTGGAAATGAAATCCCGGTGCAACAAGTCGTCGAGCTGTTTTTGGAAGAGTGGGGCGAAGGCAGTTGGATCGATGCAAGCGATCCGGATGCGCCGCGCGAAGCTCGCATCTTGCGCCTGGCCATCGACAAAGCCATTTGGGATCTTCCATGGAAACCATGCTGGGATGTCCGGGAGTCGATCCGTCAGACCGCCAAGTGGTATCGCCACCATCGCCTTCACCCCGGTTCGATGCAAGCCTTCAGCATGAGCCAAATCGAATGGTACGAACAACAAATGCAAGCGGTCTCGCCGTCGGAGACAAGCCCATCCACGCCCCAAGCTGTTTAGAGCAGTTATGAAGAATTTTAGCCGTTCCAATGAATTGCGGAGCAGAGCCCACCGTCTGATCCCTGGCGGTTGCCATACCTACGCCAAAGGAGACGATCAATACCCCGAGTTGTCTCCGGGATTCATTGTGCGCGGGCACGGAAGTAGGGTTTGGGATGCGGACGGCAATGAATACATCGAATATGGTCAAGGCAATCGGAGTGTCGGTTTAGGACACGCGAATCCCAAAGTCCTAGAAGCAGTGCAGCGGGCACTCATCGACGGAAGCAATTTCTCCCGGCCGGCGAGCATCGAGATCGAAGCCGCGGAAACACTGCTTGCGATGGTCCCCAACGCGGATATGGTCAAGTTCTGTAAAGATGGCTCGGATGCCACAACCGCTGCCCTCAAATTGGCGAGAGCTTCCACGGGACGCAATCTGGTTGCCTGCTGCCGCGATCAACCTTTCTTCGCAACCAACGATTGGTTCATGGGAACCACCCCCTTGGACGCAGGAATACCCAAATGCGTCAAAGCGATGACGCTCACCTTCGCTTACAACGACATCGATAGCGTCAAGCAACTGTTTCATCGACATCCCAATCGGATCGCGGGTTTGATCATGGAGCCCACAAAATACGCGGATCCCAACCCGGGCTTCCTCACTGCGGTCCGTGAACTATGCCATGCCAACGGAACCCTTTTCATCATGGATGAAATGATTACCGGTTTCCGATGGCACAATGGAGGTGGCCAAGCTTATTACGACGTGGATCCTGATTTATCGTGTTGGGGCAAAGCGCTCTCCAATGGCTTTTCCGTCTCCGCTCTCACAGGCAAACGAAAATACATGGAACTGGGCGGACTTTTCCACGATTCCGAACGGGTCTTTTTGCTTTCAACGACTCACGGAGCAGAGACCCATTCGCTGGCGGCGGCGATTGCCACCATGCGCATTTACCAAGAGGAACCGGTGATAGACACGCTGTTTCAACGCGGCAGTCGCCTGATCGAGGAAGGATCCCAACTGATCGAGAAGCATGGGCTCGCAAAAAACTTTCAAATCCAAGGAAAACCCTGCTGCCTGGTATTCAACACGTTGGACCAAGACGGGAAACCGTCGCAAGCTATGCGAAGTCTGTTCTTGCAAGAAACGATCAAGCGGGGCATCCTGATGGGGTCGCTGGTGGTAAGTTACTCGCACTCGGACGAGGATATCGATCGGACCCTCCACGCAATGGATGAAGCGCTCCA
>JANODW010000857.1:0-4887 GCA_031412875.1 Pirellula sp.
ATGATGCGACCGCCTACAAGTTAGGCAGTTTAAAGGAGCTTTCGGAGCTTTCTAGCTCAATGGCCGAAAGAGCATTCCCGTCCCTCGTACGCATAACCGTAAAGCGATCTGCAGCCGTCGGCAAAGACAAGGAGTTCGAGAGTTTTTTTGGCCAACTGGCTTCAGCAAAAGGAATCGATGTCGGGTCCGGTTTTTTCTTTCAGTCCGGCGGATGGATTTTGACCAACTACCACGTCGTGCGAGGAGCCGATACGATTCAAGTCGAGGGAGCGGGAGGGAAAAACTGGTTAGCAAAAATGCATGCATACGATTCGCTTTCCGATCTTTCGGTCCTTAAAGTGGACGATCCAATCCCGGCCGTAATGGAGTGGGGCGATTCCCGTCGCCTGAAGATTGGTCATTTCGTTTGGGTTGCGGGGGCCCCGTTTGGGTTAGAACGAAGTCTCTCATTTGGAATCGTCAGTTCGTTGGAGCGAGATTCATTGAACGGCAGTCCGCTTCGAGACTATTTTCAAACCGATGCTGCAATCAATCCGGGCAGCAGCGGTGGGCCTATGTTGGATGTCGATGGGAAGGTCGTCGGAGTCGTCTCGTCGATCCTTGGTGAAGAGCATCGTGGGATCGGTTTTGCACTTCGGGGAGATGTTGCTCAAAGCGTTGCGACGCAACTCGTTGCGCAGCGAATCATCAAACGAGGATGGATTGGAGTCCAGCTCGGCGCTGTTTCGGTTGAGCAAGCAAAAAAAGCCAATCTTGAGAGTCCAACGGGCGCGACCATCGAGTGGATTGACGCTGGCGAAGAGTCCCGCGTCCCCGCCAGAAAAGCGGGACTCATGCCTGGAGACATCTGTGTCCGTTGCAATGGCCTGGCCATACTAAGTCAGTTCGATTTGGCTCGGAAAATCGGTATGACAACCCCCGGAACTTCGCTGACTTTAGAGCTCATTCGCGATTCCCAAAAATTGATTGTAAGCTTGGTCGCAGTCGAAAAGCCTTAATCGATTTGGAAAATCCTCCGCCCTACAATCGGTTCGAGCGACATATATTACCAAAGTGCTCGATTGTAGCTTCTATTTCAAATCTGAATTGACTTTTCTGAACAATGTTTCGCGCCGTCTCAACCGATCTAGACGGCTGAGCCGAGAGTTTTCAAAACGAAGAGGCTCGATCCACCAGCCCACAGGTTGAGATTAGATGGTGGGTTCATGGCCTAGTCCAAGAGTTTTTGAAACAATCAAAGTCGCGCAGGTACTAAGATGGAACGCAAGTCCGCCGGTCTCAAGCTAGTTGTCTGGTCGTTGTTGACAATGGGAACCCTTTCGTCGTCGAGCAAGTCGCTCGGACACGAGCCGATTCATGGATGCGAGAGATGCGGCAAGGCATGCCAACAGCATGTACTGGTGGAACGAACGGTGATGGTTCCTACGCTCGTCACGGAGAAGCGTTTGAAGACCTGCATCGTCGAGAATTGCGAAGAGCGAGATGAGAAATACACTTGCTTTGTCGTCAAACCGGAGACGACACCCATCAGCAAAGAGTGCTGCTACCTCGCAGACGAAATCAAGTCGAAAACGGTCACCACCAGCGTCGGCAAGATTGTTCAAAATCCGTTGACTCGTCTAAAGAAAGTCCAAGTGCCTCAAGTCGAACTCATCGAGAAAACGTTTACCGAAGAGATTTGCACCGAATGTGGCGTCGCTTGCGTTGAAAAAACATGTACCTGCGAAAAAACCACTCTCGTCGATGATTTCGTAACCGAACAAGATTGTGCACCTCAGTTGATTTTCGAAAGAACCACCAAAGACATCTTCTATTGTGTGAAAACGCCAAAGAAGCTCAAAGTCGACTGTGGTGAAGAAACCGTGATGAAGCTTCAGCCGGTTGAGAAGACTCGTAAAGTAATGGTAATGGTTCCTAAAATCGAGAAGCAGGTTTACGAAGTCGAAGTCACCAAGATGGTGCCAAAAAAGATCCTTTGCTGTGTAGAATGCAGTCGGCATACGCGTTAGATTTGCGTGCGGTCACTCTACCATCGATGTTTCTTGCGAAAATGAAGTTGCGGCAGGATGGGCTCCAATTCACGAGGGGCGATATAAGCCCACTGCTTTCCACCGTAGAGCTCAATCAAAATCGCGTCCAAGGGTGCGAAGATACGCTGGACGGTATCGCTGAGTCGATTTGCAAGGAAATCAAATAACTTTGCATGCGACGGGAATTTTTGGCTCGATGCGTTGAGTGTTTCAAAGAGCGATTGGAACGTCGATTCGATTTTTGATACGTCGCTTCGCGAATAGATGATAATGCTCCGCTGTTGCCCCCATGCCTTGCTCCATGGAATCATCCAACTGGGATCCATTGGAGATATTCGCTCCACGCTTAGTGTCGAAGCATTGGGTACCTTGCAAGGGTCGTGAGTATCTCCGCTTTGTTCCACCTGCTGCAATAGCCATCCTGGAGTCGCGAGCGTCAATCTACGCGCAATGTCCACCGGGTCAAATGAGGGCAAGCAACCGCTGTAGAAATACAGCCCAGATCCACATGGAAAGGATTCGAAGGGAATGGACGGTTCAAAACTAGAAATTCCCGCATCGACCTTCCATACTTGCTTGACCGGCGGTGGTAGTGTAGGGACAGAAATGGGACGGCCGCTAAACTGGACGCAAAACTCCAGCCCTCCGATCGCGATGGAATCCCCGTGGCGCAAAGGCATTTCTTGGATGCGCGTTCCATTGACTTGCGTGCCATTGGTGCTATTCAAGTCTTCGAGCAAAACGTCTTCATGCGTTAGTACTCGAACCCTAGCGTGCTCGGTGGACATTCGATAGTCGTTAGGAACCGAAACATCGGCGTACAAAGAGCGACCGATCAGTATCTGTTGTCCTTCTTCAAGCTCTCTCGAGAGATAGGGATGATTCACGCATACCATTGTGACGCGGAGCCTTGGATGGACGGTCGGGGCTGGAGTATCGGCGACTAAAGTTTCTTTGGACGGAACGAATATTGGCGTAGCTTCGTGGTGTTCGTGAATCGAATCGGCTATAGGGGCGGTCCCCGGGGGAGGCAAAGAAGGGCTATGCGATTTTTCTTGGGATTTCGCATGCTCATTGATCGTTACGAAAAACTGCGTGCTTCCCGCTGTAATCGCGTCGCCTGACTTGAGTACATTGCGAGTGACCCTTTGTTCATTGACGTAGGTGCCGTTGCTGCTCGCCAAGTCGACTACCTGCCACAGTCCGTCTGCCGACTCGATGGCCATGTGCTCGCTGGACATCCGAGGGTCTGTTGGAAACGTCCATTGGGCGAGTTCGGTTCGTCCGATGGTGATGCGCTGATTGGCAGTCAGGCTGCGTTCCTGACCATTGCCGGTCACGATCTGCATCGATGGCTTGTGCAGTTCTCTCGGCGTTGCAGGAGAGGTTTCGACAGAGGGGGCTGCGTGCGGCAACGGTGCGTCGTTCTCAAGAGCAACGATGAAGAGAGAGGAGCCGGCACGGATTTCTTCGCCAGGATGAACCTGGCAATGCACGACTCTGGTTCCATTGACGAACGTCCCATTGGTACTTCCCAAGTCTTCTAAGAAAAAACCTTGGGGCGTCATGGTCAACGAAAAATGGCAGGTCGACATCAAGCTATCGGCAGCAAAAACAGCGTCGCAGGAACCTGCTCGTCCAGCGGTGAACGAACGGCTCTGCTGCAACTGGAATTTTTCGCCCGAACCACTGGGGCCGGAAACAACTTTCAAGAAAGGTTTCATTATTGCGTGGTGATTCCATCGCATCGGCCAAAATTCGGCTTACTTGAATTTACTATGGCAAGCCTTGCAGTCCGAAGTCTTTTTGAGCTCTTCGATGGCTCCTTCGCGGCCAAGCATCACTTTTGCGGCGCTGGCCATTGCAGCGCTCGCCACAACCTTGAACTCAGCTTTATCACCCTTCTTCGGTTCACCCTCAGCCATATCGAGATAAAGATCGAGCAACTGCTTTTTGTCTTCGTCTGTTCCCGTGCCCGCCAGGATTTTGCTATGTAGCCCTTCCTTGGCATGCGCGATCTTCATGACTTCCTTTACCGTCTTGGTGCCAGCGACGTTCGTATTGTTTACTGCAAACGCAAACCCACCACCCACAACAGCGGTGGCGACCAAACAACCAACCAAAAGCTTAATTCGCATCTCGTGCTCCTCGCTATAAACAGAGTTGAAAAACAATGCGCAGGACGTGTGCATTATGCACCCATCGCAAAGTAGTTTAGAGGATTTCGAACGTCGGGTGGGATCGCAAGTCTGCTTTGGAAACAAAATGACCGATTTTGGCGTTCCGCTCCATATCGTTCCCTATCGTTCAGTTGCGTTCGGCGATGTGAGCAAGCGTATGGTGGCGTTATTCCTCAGTAGAGAAAACCTCTCCGCCATCGCGTGTCGACATCGCCTGCCACGTTTGCCGATGGATACTGCTAGAAACGGTTCTGACGGACCCATCGCACAGTCCGCTTACCACCAATCCGGTGTGGTACGATCGCGAAGTGATAAAAGCATAGGTCGGTTTGCCTTGCCGGCGATCCAGTCCCTCCTGCCAAGAGTTGTAGTCCACATCGAGCACCTTGCCCGCCACGGTCACTGGAGTTTTGGTATTGGGTGGAAACGTGGCAGTGAAGCCTGTATGGTGAACCCGTCCGTCCGGCCATTCTGTATGTCCGGTGTCGCGAAACGAGGTGCCAGTGGTTGCGAGTGCTGCGGCGACTTCTATTGAGCTAGGGATTACGGTGGATGCCGGCCCCCCATTGCGGTAGTAGGGATTCCAAGCTTTGACTTCGGAGACCATCAAGGTTGAGGACGTTCCATCGGTAATCGAACCGATCTTCAGGAAGCTATTTGGAAAAAAGACTCCGCTC
>JANODW010000858.1:0-2265 GCA_031412875.1 Pirellula sp.
GACTTCAATCTTCGCACCGGGGAGGGCGTCTGATGTCACCGTTGTGTTGCGAGTCGGATCGATCGTCTTGCCGTTGGCCTGGTCAATCTCTGGCAAGTAAATGGGGCGGGCGATCACGTTGTTCGCATGGGGGTACACTTCGTGATCGAGAATGAACGCAAGCTTTTCCGCGATAAAGGGATATACCGCGGGACCACCAAACAGTTCACCGCGGACCTTGAGCGTGTCGCTCACTACTGCGCCGATGCCCAGGTCGATCGCAAACGATCCGTCAGACAAAGTGAGCCCTTGCACGGCGCCTATTTGAACCGGAACATTCGCGAGAGGCAGGCCGTCCACCTTCAGTACTTGGCCAGAGACGCGCGTGGTCTTGATCGGATCAGCGATCACATTCAACGCAATCGATCGGCTCGACTCCAACGCACCGTCGCTCGCAATGGCATCGAATGTATAGGAACCGTGTTGCGAGGGCGACGGACGAAACGTTAAAACGCCTTTCGAGTCGACGCTTCCGTCTGGCAAGGACAGCGTCGCACCTGTCGGCACGAGCGAAAAGGTGACGAGATCGCCATCTTGGTCTTGCGCATCCAAAGAGACACTTACCACGCCACCAGGCATCACGGTAATAGGCGAGACAGCAGCCAGCGTCGGAGCATGATTCGTTGCGGACAGCACGATGGGTTTGAGTACGAACGGCAGTTGAGCCGGGTTATCGAATTCCACCATCACCGGCTCCGACCAAGCATCGCGCTCGAGGCCACCGCGGGGAATAGCAGATCTCAGATTGATGTAAGGCTCGCTAGCGCTGGTATTTCCTGAAAGATTGCGAAGCAATACGCCAGCAGGAAGTCCAGGAAACACCACCGCGACATCCCGGCCCATCGACGATGCGTCGTTGCGCAACCGAATCTCCGCATGGTACTTGCCCGTCGCCCCGACGAACCAAACATTGCCCACCTGCACTTGAATATCAGTCAGCGGCGCTAAATCCGCAAGAGGCATCGAGGGTCCGGAAGCGAACGGCTGGTCTCGCATGGTTAGCCTGGCACTATTGACCCCGTCGACATCCACTTGGTTCGAGAGCGGACGAATGGTGAGGCTAGATTTGCCATCGTTGTCGCTATTGAGCAACTGAAATTTGAGCAGACCGGTTTCGCGTATAGCCAGATCGCTCAGATTGATATCCAAGACCGAGCCATCCCATCGCACACGTCCTGGCACAAACTCGGCAACAGTTCCCGCCAACGTAAACAGCGCCGTTCCGTTGGTCCCCCGATCCAGTAACGTCTTGGTAGGTTGGCTGGGATCCACCAAATAAACCGCCAAAAGATCCTCCAAAGCCGCAGAGCGATCTGTCGTGTCAAATTGGCTGTCGATTTGGACGCGATAATTGCGAGTGCCGCTCGATTGCCCGAGCGAGATAGTCACGTTGGTTTCCACCGAAAACTGACCCATCCTCTCCGATAGCGCACGCGTGCCGCTGCCATTGGCATTGATATGGTTAATGACGCTGAGAACGTCCAGCGGCGAAGCGCTTCTATCCCCATCGACATCCAAATACGGTTTGCTTGAATCCCGCACGGCCGACAGCGACCCTGACCCGTTCGCATTGATATGATTGATGACGACCAACGCATCTAACGGCGAAACGGTTCCGTCGCCGTCGACATCCACCGCATCAACGGGATTGCGCCAATCGATGTTGAACAAGCGACGGTCTTCCAATGCCTCCACAAAAAGCCGCCTCAATCGGGTCCTCGTTGGGAGTTGCTTTGCGGATGAAATCAAGGGTTTTCGGATAAATCCGAGGTTTTTTTTCTTGCGGAACATCGATGGGGTGTCTTTGGGAAAGTGCCATTTCCTGGCCGTAGAGGTTCGAGTTCGGTAGCTCTACGAAGGAAATCACCGAATGCGAAACTTATGTGACAACTATAATCGGGAACATGGAGAAGCAACTCGTTTCACCTGCGTTTAACGAGAGGGATGCAAGCGCAACGCAACGGCATGGGAGGCGCAAATCGATTGCGAGGCCCGTCGGTGAAGGAGATCGCAAAACGGCATTTCAATTGTCTTTCGCAGCGGCGGTTTTGGTTTACACTGATGAGAGCTCGACCCGGCACGTCGACCTAAACATTCCAAGTACCTTCGTCAAAAGTTCTGTGGCAGCATCTTCCGAAAATTTTGGCATCGTTTCGCATGACCCTGTGTCGCTGTGGATTGAGCAACTATCTGCTTCCGATCACGATGCAGCGAATCGGTTGTGGG
>JANODW010000859.1:0-13066 GCA_031412875.1 Pirellula sp.
GCAGTGCGTTCCCAGGCAGAGCCAGGGAACGAGTAGCACCTGTCGCGTCGGACAAACCATGCTTCCAACTAGCGCGACGCATTGCAAGTTTCGTCGCACTGTGCAATCTAGTTACCAGGCTCTGCCTGGTAACTCAATGCACGCGAGGCTCCGCCTCGCCGAAATGCGTCCTTCGTCTGTGAACTCAGGAGGCGGGAGCCTCCAAGGCAGTGCGTTCCCAGGCAGAGCCTGGGAACGAGTAGTAAAGGGGCCATCCAAATTTAGGAAGAATTTATGGACGACCCTTGCTACCTTGCCATGGTATGGACAGGAACGATTTTGTCGGGATCAGAGATCTCCGCTCTAGACGAAATGACCAATATAAGAGCATGCAAGACGCGGAAAAAGAGTTTCTGGCCGCCGCTCGCATAAGACATACCGCATCGTACTTACCTATGCCACAATGGATGGGTCCTCATGGAAATGGCTCTTCCATGGGCCGAACCCTCCATTCCTGCTTCGACACGTCCCAAAGGTTGTCTTCCCATGCTTCTCACCCAACGGCTTTTGTTCGCGGCCCTTTTGCTTTTTTCAAACGGATTTCTGGGCTCGATCATTGGCGCTGAGACCTACACTTCCGCCGAAAAAGCCGGCGCGATCTTTAAACTTCAGGGGGAGTACATGGGAGTGGTAGATGCCTGGGGAGGCACTTGGGGCGGTCAAGTGATTGCAAAAAGCGAAAGGAAATTGGAAATCCATTTGCTAGAAGGCGGATTGCCAGGGCAAGGCTTTCAAAGCAATGCGAACCGGAAAGTGTTTCAAGCGGAGTTGGCATCGGGCGCAGAACCAACTGAGACCAAAAAGGATGGCGTATCGATTGTCCTCAAACAGAACACATTGGAGATCAATGACGCTTCCGGGAAAAAGCTCGGCGTGTTGAGCAAATTAATACGTGAAAGCAAGACGTTGTCTGCGCGACCGCCGACCGGCGCGCTCGTTCTGTTCGACCCTCCCACCAATGACTTTGTCGGAGCGAAGCCTAGCGGCGACGGCTTGTTAGGAGTTGGGGGAACGAGTAAAGAATTGTTCGACGACCACCATTTGCACCTGGAGTTCCGCACTCCTTTTCAGCCCGATGACTCGGGACAGTCGCGTGGAAATAGCGGGGTGTACATCCAAGGACGCTACGAACTGCAAGTGCTGGATTCGTTCGGTTTGAAAGGCGAAAACAATGAATGCGGGGGTATCTTCCAAATTGCAAAGCCGTCGCTCAATATGTGCTACCCGCCCCTTTCATGGCAAACGTACGACATTGATTTTCAAGCCGCACGGTACGACGCATCCGGGCGGAAAACGAACAACGCCAAGTTGACCGTGCGACACAATGGGGTAACGATCCACGACGGATTGGACCTACCCAACGGTACCCCCGGAAAGGATCCTGAGTCCAACAAGCCTGGCCCCCTGTTCTTGCAAGACCACGGCAATCCAGTCATGTATCGAAATATTTGGGTGCAAAAGAAATCGCAATAAGCGTGCCGCTTTCTACTCTCGAGAGCCCATGAGCATCCCGCCTAGCCCGCCAAGCACGGAGCCCTCTTCGGTGTGTTTGCCTTTGCCTCCGGCGGCGCTGACGATGCTGCCGGCCAGCCGAGAGAATGGCAAACTTTGCAACCAGATGGGACCAGGCCCCGTCACTGTGGCAATGAATAATCCTTCTCCACCAAACAGAGTGTTTTTGACCCCACCGATAAATTGAATGTCGTATTGGACGCTGGGTCCTAACGCCATGATGCATCCGGTATCTAGTTTCAACTGCTCGCCCGGAGCGAGCACTCTATGCATGAGCGCCCCACCGGCGTGGACCAATGCGATTCCGTCCCCTTGCAACCGCTGCATGATGAAGCCCTCTCCCCCAAAGAGCCCTACGCCGATCTTCTTTTGGAACGCGATGCTGACTTGGATTCCACGCGCTCCGCATAGGAAGGATCCCTTTTGGCAGATCAGTTCGCCGCCCATTTGGTCTAAGTGCATGGGCGTGATTCTGCCCATGTACGGTGCCGCAAAAGCGATATGCTCACGACCTTGGGAACGCGCATTGGTGAACGTGGTCATGAAAAGGGATTCGCCGGTGAGAACGCGTTTTCCAGCGCTTACCACTTTGTTCCAAAAGCCACCCGTACTCGAGGGATCGCCAAAGACGGTTTGCATCTCGATTCCCGCCGTCATAAACATCATCGATCCCGCTTCTGCAATCACCGTTTCGCCTGGATCGAGAGTCACTTCGACATACTGCGTATCGTCCCCATGAATACAGTAATCGATTTGGTCCGCAACCCCTTGTTTGCCAGCCGGCGATTGGTACGACCGCGGGGCGGCATTGCTGGTGTTCGCATTGCTATGACTGGTATTGCTATTACTGGCATTGCTTGCCGTCCCGGAAGCGACGGGCGAGGCGGCTGCGGAGCCGCTGAGGTACCCATTGTCCATGAAGGGTTGCGGGCTGTTTTCGGCAACATCGCTTTGAGCCACAAATACTTGCGAGCAGGACTGGCATCGGACATTTTTTCCGAGATGTTCCGGCGCGAGACGATGAGCCTTGGAACAACTGGGACAATAAATCGTGAGCATAAAAAACTCCTAAAATAGCGATCGTTTAAGGACCGAGATGCGATCGTGAAACAGTTTGCATAAGCCGGCGATGGCAGCTTTGGGCAGCCGAAAACGAATTGTAACAGAATGAACCGCATTCAAAAATCGGCTTGGATCGATTAAGATCTTTGCAATGTTATTCGTCTCGAACCCAAGCGATTGCCTCCATCAAATTGAGCCCAAACATCAGCGATACGGCGAACGATCCCGAGAAAGGTGTCTTGCTATTGCAATCCCTGGGACTCGACGAAACGGAGCAGGCTGCCTTCCAAAGCTTGATGGAGATCGCATCCGAAACCGACCTTCAAGAGAGCTTGAAACAGCAGTTGGCCCCGCTGTTCCGCCAGTTCCCAAATTTACGGCGCGGGCTACCCCGCCTGTTCCGATTCTTAGAAAACACGCGAGTCGCGAAAAGCTTCCTGGTCTTTTTGGATCGCGATCGCGATGCACTTCCTACTTTGCTCCAGTTCCTTTCGATTGAGTCGACTGCCGTAGAATGGTTGATTTCCGATCCGGATAGTTTTGATTGGTTGCGATTGAGCGTTGGCCAGTCGGTGGATCCGGAACATCTTAAGGATATCCTGTTAAGCGAAATCAAGTACCTCGACGACGAGGACCAAATCCTGACCAGCTTGAAGCGATTCCGGAGACGCGAATCGCTCCGAGTGATTTGTTCCTATTGCCTCCAGGACATGCCGATCCACGCGATTTTGCAACAGCTATCTTGGATTGCGGATGCCGCAGTCGCAGCCGCATTGGTGGCGGCCAACGCGGAAAGCAAGATGGAGCGAAGGGGGAAATCGCAATCCTCTCAACCCGCGTCGGACCTCTTGCAGTATCTATGCCCGATGGGACTTGGCAGCCTGGGCGGTCAAGAACTCGAACTCGAAAGCTCCCTGGAAATCGTTCTGTTGACCGACACGGAACTATTGCCCGAGGAAGCACGCGAGTCGTTCATTCAAGACGAATTGCATCGCATCGCTCAGCGGGCGACGGCGTTGTTGACGCACGCAGACGGCCCCGGATATACCGTGGTGTTTCCATACAACCCCGAGGGAGCTGCCGCGGACGAGGTTCATCTTCAAGATTACCGTCGCTGGATTCAGGCGATAGAGAATCACGGGCGAACGTGGCAACGTCTCACATTGCTCAAATCGCGGTATTTGGCAGGAAGTCCTGCTATTGCCGCGAGATTCTTGTCGGAGTTGCCGCCGTTGGTCTATCGACGCTATTTGACGCGAGCCGATATTGCGGGCATCGGTGCTCTCAAACGCAAATTCGATCGAGAGGGACTCGCGTTGGAATCCTCCCAACCCAAGCACTCTGGACTGTCGATCGAGATGCTGCTCGGCTGGAAGCGTGAGATCGAATTCTTGACCCAGTTCTTGCAACTGATCCATGGCGGCGAATTGCCCCAAATCCGAATCGCAAATACCGTCCAAGCGATCGAGGCGTTGACGCAGTCGGGCTGCTTGACCGAACAGGAACGATCGATTTTGGTTCTCGCGCACAATCGTTTTTCGCAAGCCATCTTTGAGTCGCAAATGGCGGACCCCTTTTTATTACCGGCCTCAACCTCTGCCAAACCCGACGTGTCGCATTCCATCAGCGACCTCCTGGCAGTCGAATTGACCGAATCCTGGAACCGAGTCAAGCAGGTTCGCAATCACTTGCGAGGAGAAGTCTTTGCAGACGAGAGCCAGGTCGCTGAGGAAACCGATCTCATTCTCGACCCGAATCCTCGTCCGGAGTGGGTCGACGCCCTTTTGGCAAAGTACGGCTTCCGTCGGTCCAACGCAGCCTATCGGTACCTGATGGAGCTTTCTCGCGAAGAAGTTTCCATGCTATCTACACGTCGATGCAGGCACTTCTTGTCGAGTATTGCTGCCCAGCTTTTGACAAAGATCAGCCAGACACCCGATCCCGATTTGACCTTGGAAAACTTGGCCACTAGCTGCCGATCGCTCGGTGGCAAGGGGATTCTGTGGGAGCTCTTCAGCGTCCACGAACCTTCGCTCGATCTGTATGTTCGGCTCTGCGGCGCAAGTCCTTATCTCATCGGGATACTCATCAGCAATCCCGGGATGATCGACGAACTGCTTGACTCGCTGATGTTGAATCGGCTCCCAACCGAACAGCAATTGGGTTTGATGCTTCATGAACTGTGTCGAGGCGCTGAGGATGTCGAACCGATCATCCATTCGTTCAAAAACGCGAGGCATTTGAACGTCGGCGTGAGAGACATTTTGGGGAAAGAAAGCATCGCCGACACGCATCGCGCACTGTCGGATATTGCGGACGTGTGTTTGCAAGAAACGATCGATTGGCAAGTTGGCAGGTTGGTAAAACGGTACGGTGTGCCAACGACCAGCGCCGGAGAAGCCTGCCGATTCGGCGTGGTCGCATTGGGCAAGCTCGGCGCACGAGAACCCAACTACCATAGCGACGTTACCCTGCTATTTCTATATGACGCAGACGGCACGACGCGTGCCATAGGCACCGGTCGTCATCATGAGCCCATCTCCGCCGAGTATTTTTTTCTTCAGCTTGCCCAAAAGGTTTGTCAGGCTGCCAACCGCGTTTGGCGGAGCGGGCGACTTTTCGAGACAAAAAACTGGTTGGTCTCGCCCCATCGCAATACCACCATTGCCTGGAAGCTGGACGAATTCAAAAAGTTCTTTATGGAATCGAATGACCTTGCGATTCAACGTCAGCAACTGTGCAACGCCAGGTGCATCCTCGGCGAACCCTCCATGCATCGAGAGATCGATCGGGTGATTTCCTCGATCGTCCGAGAGCGACCGTGGACAGAGGCCGACCGCGTCGCCTCGCTCAAGATGCGCGAGGAACTCGGGGCAACGGCGGGCCTTCGAAATATCAAACGCGGGGTGGGCGGCACGATGGATGTAGAGTACATCGTTCAGCTATTGATGTTGCAAAACGTGGCTGAAATGCCCGAAGTGTTTGTTGCAGGAACATTAGAGGCAATAGAACGCCTGCGCGCCGCCGGCTTGATCGCATCAGACGACGCGGATGCAATGAGGGATGGTTACAATTTCCTGCGAAGTGTCGAATCGGGTTTGCGACTGATGAACACACAAGCTCGACATGACCTTCCCGTTTTGGAGAGCGAGCTCTCCCGTCTCGCCTATGTTTTGAATTTGGAGAACGGTACGGAATTGACTCGGCAATGCGAGCGGGTTCGCCAGGTCCATCGATCGCTTTACGTCAAAACCTTCGGTATCGGTCAGTAGTATTTTAGCGACGTCGCTTGGCTCGCTCGCTAATTTTTCGCCGCATCGGGTTCAAGCTGCGCTTTTTCACTTCGACCACCGTCGGGGTCTCAGAATTCGATAGGTCGTCGGAATTTCGCGATGCAATCGCTGTCGCTGTTTTCTTGGTAACACCAAAGTCTTGGGCCAATGGGTCGGGGATCAATTCGCGATTGATACGTTGCTCGATTTCGGTCAGCGATTCCCCTTGGCCTTTGTAGATAAACGTAAACGCGATGCCGTCACGTCCCATACGGCCAGTCCGGCCCACGCGATGCACGTAGTCGTCTACATCGTCTGGCAGGTCGTAGTTGACGATGTGAGAAATGGTGGTCACATCGATCCCTCGGCCCACGACGTCGGTCGCGACTAAGATTTGGACATCGCCGCTTCGCAGCGACTTGAAAACCGAGTCGCGCTGGGATTGGTTCATGTTTCCATGAATGGTGCTCAAACGCATATTGGCGAGTTCAGGAATTCGAGGCAGCGCCTTTTCCAATTGGTTATGCAGCTTGGCTGTCCCCAATTTTGTCCGGCAAAAAATAATTGTTTGAGGGGGTTTTTCGCGGGCTAGCAGTTGTACGAGCACTTCAAACTTTTGGTCGGGGGCGACCGTCAAGTATCTTTGTTCGATCGTGTCGACCGACACGTCCTTTTGAGAGCAGTCGACTCGAATCGGCTCAAAGAGATATTTTTCTGCAAGCTGTTTGACTTCGTTGTCGAGCGTGGCGCTCAGCAACAGCGTTTGTCGATTCTCAGGGCATCTTCGCAAGATGCGTTCGATATCCGGACGAAAGCCGATATCGAGCATCCTGTCCGCTTCGTCCAGAACGATGCACCAAATATTGTTAAGTTTGAGCGAACCGCGATTCATATGGTCGATCACCCGGCCCGGTGTGCCTACGACCACTTGGACTGCGTTCTCAAATGCTTTGAGCTGCTTGGTCATGTGTTTTCCACCGGCCACCTCTAGCACTTCGGTGGGGCAGCCATACGCAAGCTTGACAAACTCACCATGAACCTGGGCTGCAAGTTCCCGGGTGGGGACCAAGACCAACGCCTGCGGGTACCGTGAGGTGCGGAGCGGATCGAGTTGTTCGAGGATCGGGATGGCAAAAGAGGCGGTTTTTCCCGTGCCGGTTCTGGCTTGGCCGATGACGTCGTAACCTTTGAGGGCCCAAGGGATCACGCTGGCTTGGATGGGGCTGGGTTTTTCGTATCCCAATCGTTTGAGGGCGCGTTGGGTGATCTCGGAGAGATTGAGTTCTTCGAATGTTTCTGGCGTCTTGGTTTCCATGGTCCGGTCGATGATGATGTTTAGGCCAAGTGCGAGCCGTGGCCATCTCTTTCGTTACTCGATTAAACGCCCATTCTACGATACAGTTTGAATATTGATTAGTTCAAAACACCCTAACGCACTTAATTGTTTCATGGACACCATCCCGTTCGATCTCCCCAACGCTGCCTATGCCTGGGCTGACCTTTCTGAAGCCATCTTGGAAGCGGGTTTCGACGAATCCACTGTCCCAAGTCGCAACTTGATCGATCAGTGGGAAGAGCCCGAGGAACCGATTTGGTCGATCCTGAGCGCCAGTTGGATCTGCGAAAACGCCCTTTCGATCCGTCAACAAATCGACCGGGACGCAAAAAATCGAGCTCGATTTGAGCAGTTTTTGAGTTGCCTGCTTCGCTGTTTCAAGCAAGCCATTTCCAGCAAAAAGTCCCATTCCGACCTGGAACAACTCCAACGCTTGGTTTTGGTTCAGCATGTCGCTGAACTCTACACCAAGACTCATCGATGGGGGCTTCATCGGTGCGAAGGAGGTCTTTTGCAAGTGCTTTTTGCTAGCGGCCATTCGACCGCAATCCATTTGGGGATCGATTTGTTGCTCACGCAGCCTCCTGTCGACTGGGCCGACGTTTCGCTATCTCTGGCTCCCTTGATGCAATCCAAAACGTGGAATGTCGAGGATGTCTTTCCGAAGCTGCTTCAGAGCACGGCGCCGGCGGTGCTCTCACCCGCTTTGGATGTTGCAAATTATGCATTTCGAAGCCGATCTCTCTCCGAGCATCCCGCCCTGGGCGAATTCCCAACTCTGGTGCGATTGATGGGAGGGCTGGTCCATCAACTTGGAATGCTCGAGGAAAACCCCGCTCAGTTCGGTCAAACCGTCCAAGCCATCCAGAAAATCCTTTTCGATTCGGTTTCCCTATGCGTTTCGCTGTGCGACACCTTCGGCTTGATCGGGAATCCTGAGGCCATTGCCAAACTGACGCAAGCCACCAAGCTCAGCCACCGCCGCATTCGAACTGAGGCTGCGTTTGCCATGGCGAGGCTTGGCGAAAAAAAAGGAGAGGATCTTTTGATCGAGTTGGCTGCCGATTTTTCAAGCCGACAACGCGCGGTCGCCTATGCGGAAGAATTAGGGATTGAGGGTCGTGTCGATGAACGCTGGACAACCGAAGCCGCGTTGGCAGAATCCAGACTTGCCAATTGGCTGGCCCAAAATGAACAGATGGGGATTTCGCCAAGTCGCATGGAACTGCTCGATCAGCGCACGCTGGGGTGGCCTGGATTTGAACAGCCCCAAGAGTGTTGCCTATTTCGCTTTGAGTATGACCTGCAGGAATCGGTCTACAGCAACGTGGGGTTCTCTGGTCCGATGTGCCACACGTTCTCGCAGAACCTCGCCGACATTCCGATCGATGATGCGTATGCGATTTTCGTCGGATGGGACATCGACCATCCCGATGCATTCGAGTTGCCCCCGAACTCGCTCGATGCTCGCATCTTGGAAAGAATGAATCGTGTGATCGAGTCGTTGCCAGAACAAGTTCAATGGGTGGAGTCGTTGCTGTGCGGTTGTTTCTTTGAGCACTTCGGAGTCCTGGCTCGTGTGCGAGTCAACGAAGAGCTTCGCATTGCAGTGCTAGCAGAAGACGAACGCATCACCTACGAACCCTTCAACACCAAAAACCAAGCCGATCCGATGTTGACCTATTGGCTTTGGCGCGGACGCACTTTCTTTGAATCCGTCTAAGCCCCAAAGGCATTTGCGAGTTCCATTTACGAAGCAGAGGTGCTAGGCCGAAGGGCTTTATTTTCTTTCGAAATAAGCCTCGCGAACCTCCGTCTCCAGCGACGCGGATTCCGCCATCGCAGATTGAAAACTGGCTTTGCTGAGCGAGCAGAGGAGGGTTTCTTCCAACGTGTAGACACTTGCGTTGCGAGGCTGGCCCGTCAACAGCGCGGTCTCTCCGAAAAAGTCACCGCTATGGAGCGTAACGATTTCGGCTTCAGGCGAACCTCGTTTGACCACCACGCTCCCTTCACGGATCAAAAAGAAACGATCGCCGGGATCGTTTTCGCGAATGATTTGGGTGCCCGCAGGCAGGCTCTCGATGGTCATCTCGTCTGCAATGCGTGTGAGGGTTCGAGGCGTGACTCGCTCAAAAACGCTGCACTTGGCGAGCATCTGAGTAATGATCCCGGCCTCTTTCACCAATGCATCGCTGCGGATTTGCCCATCGACCAGCGTGATGATCCGGTCTGCAACATCCAGGATCCGATTGTCATGCGTCACGATGAGGATGGTGGACTGGTTTTCTGTTGCCATCCGCTGTAGCAATGCGACGACCGTTCGGCCGCTTTGTTCGTCGAGAGCGGCGGTAGGCTCGTCCGCCAAAACCAGCTTGGGATTATGGACGAGCCCGCGCGCGATCGCGACACGTTGTTTCTGTCCGCCCGACAATTGCTTGGGCTTGTGGCTGGTTCGGTTGGACAGCCCCACTTTGTCGAGCATCTCTTTGGCGGCTCGGGTGTTTTCACGAAAGGAATTTTCTGGACAAGTCAACTCCAGCGACATCCTCACATTTTGGGTGGCGGTGAGCGAGTCAAACAAATTGTGGGCCTGGAAAATAAACCCGACTTGACGTCGGAACTGGACCAGTTGGTTTCGGTTGGCGCCATGCATCTCTTGTCCCAAGACCGACAGCTTTCCTTCTTGGACCCCGCGAAGCGCTCCGATCAATGTTAGAAGCGTCGTCTTCCCGGATCCGCTTGGTCCGGTCATGATGATAATCTCGCCTGGGAACACCGTGAGGTTATTGTCAAACAGTACCTGTTTGCGAAGCTCGCCGGTCCCGAAAAAATGGCTTAGCTGGCTGGCCCGAATCGATGGGCTGATGTGCTGGGCAATGCGAATGCGCGTGCTCGGGTCGAAGAGGGTTGCTCGTTGGACACTTCCAGGCAGCATTGCTTCCATTTCCTCTGCTTGAATTCAAAAATAAAAAGGCCCGCGATTCGCACCACCACCCTTTGCAGTGTAATCTATCCTAGGGTTGATTCGCAGCTCAGATTTCGAAACCGTATTCCAATTGCGCGGCCTTTACCGATCTCAGGGATGATAATGACGCACCGTTTTGCCAGTGGCTCGATCGCAAAACATGCACGCGGTCGCTTTCTGCCAATGCTGCTGCCATACCTAATGGCGTACACCCTCTTGGCCAGCCATGCCGGCTGCCGAATGTCTCCCCCCCCGGCTCCTCCGGAACCGGCACAAAAGCGCGACGCGAGTTCCGCAGACAAACTGGTATCTAATCAAATTTTAGCTCAAGGCAGGATCCAACCAGCCAAGGGGCTGATCCGATTGACCGCGCTCCCGGGCGACAAAGTCGAACAGGTGTTGGTCGCAGCCGGCCAGTCGGTTCGCAAACTGCAACCCTTGATCATGATGCAGAGCCAAAAGTTGCGAGCCCTGGAATTGGATGCCGCGAACTTGCGACTGCGAGAAGCCAAAAGCGCTCGACTCGCAAAACAGCAGGAAGCAGATCTGGCGGTCGACGCCGCTGAACTCAAACTGAGATCGGCCAAGCAGACGCTCGAACAAGCGAACGCGCAACTCGTTTTGGCTCAAAAGGGGACCGAGCAAGTCGACTCGCTCGGCCGTCAAATCGCTTCCCTCCAGAAACTGAGAGACTCGGATCTGACGCGCGCCGCTATCGGAACCATCGAGTTGGAAACCAAGAAGAACGAACTCGTGAAAGTTGCGTCGGTTAGCGAACAGACGCAGTTGGCAGCTCAACAAGCCGTCGAATTGTCCCAACTCCAAGTGGTTCAAAGCGACAAGACTCTGGCCGCAGCCAAAGAGTCTCGAAAGTTGGTCGAGCAAACGGTTTCCATCGAGAGTTTGGAGAAACAGATCGAAATCCTTCAATTGCAATTAGACCAAACCAACGTCGTTTCCCCCATCGACGGTATTGTAGTCAGCGTGAATGCAGAGCCCGGGGAACGGACCGCGCAATTGCCACTGGTAGAAATCGCGGACTTGAGCAAGATGGTATGCATTGCAGAAGTTCACGAATCCGATGTCGCTCGCATCGCATTGGGGGATCCCGCCGAGATCCGTTCTTCTGCGCTCGAGAGAGCACTTCGCGGCCGTGTGCAACGGATCGATCGTATTGTCGGAGCGGCACAGTTAAGGGCTCCCAATCCGATGGCCCGATCCGACTTTCGTTCGATTCCTGTCTGGATCGAGATCGATGCGGACGATATCGAGATGGCGGCTCAGAGGTTACAATTGCAGGTCGATGTTTCGATCCACAAAACCCGCTAGACTTGCTAGCCGCGCTCTAGAAAGCACTTGAATTGAATACCGCCGCGACCGCCGACGCGTTCATCGATCAGATCCAACACCTTCGGAAAACGTTAAGCCAATCCATCGTTGGACAGGACTTGGTTCTGGATCAATTGCTGGTATGCGCGCTATCGGGTTCGCATGCTCTTTTGGTCGGTGCACCGGGGCTTGCAAAGACCCTGATGGTAAAGAGTCTTGCTAAGGCGTTTCAATGGAAATTCTCTCGCGTCCAATTCACGCCGGACTTAATGCCCAGCGATATCACGGGTTATGAACTGCTTGGCCGCGATGAACAAACTCATGAAATGAGCATGCGGTTTCGCAGAGGGCCCATCTTTGCCAACCTCGTTTTGGCAGATGAAATCAATCGCGCGGCCCCTAAGACCCAGAGCGCTCTGCTCGAAGCGATGGCGGAACGGCATGTTACCGTAGGGGGTGAAACCTATCCTCTCGAACAGCCTTTTTTGGTGGTCGCAACTCAAAACCCCATTGAGCAAGAAGGAACTTATCCCCTCCCCGAAGCGCAATTGGATCGATTCATGATGGAGATCCATGTAGGCTACCCATCGCACGCGCAGGAAAAGGAAATCGTTCTTCGCACCACGGGCCACGAGACCGCCATCGAGGAAAGCAGGTTGACGCGAGAAGCGTTCATCGGCTTGCGATCGGCCGTGCTCAGTGTTCCCATTCCCGATCATATCGCAGACTTCGCCGTGTCCCTTTGCGCAGGCACCCGGCCTGGCAACGGGAACAAAATGATCGATGACTATGTGGCCTTTGGCGCCGGGCCCCGGGGGAGTCAGAACTTGGTCCTGGCCGCCAAAGCGCGCTCGCTATTGGAAGGTCGCACGGCACCTATTTTGGAGGACTTGTTGGCCGTTGCAATCCCCATCCTTCGCCATCGCATCATCGTGAATCACCGCGCGATAGGCGATGGGATCAGCCCCACTCAAATCATCGAATCGCTCACCAAGAGCACGCCCGTTCCCGCTGCGATCCGAAACTAGAGCGACGAAACACGAACCGCAGAGAATACCACCGTAGGATGGGACCGTTGTCCCGTCCGTCCGTTAGTTCGTTCGTTCGTTCGAACGTTCGGAACAATGGTCCCAAACCACGGCCATTAGGTTTTGAACCCGCCTCTTGCCTAAGGCGAGCGGCAGGCTGAAGCCTACCTGCTTGCCAAACAAAAGAGTCAATGCACCAGTTGCCAATATCAATACGCCAAAAGGCACGAGTTTGTTCTCGGCTGGCGGTTCACTACTCCTTTCGGGCAATCCTTTGGCAACTGCTTCACGGCCCCACCCAAATCGTTCTTCCGTCTTGCGTGGCTGCCGTCACAGAGCTTTTCGCAAACTGCTGCCAAAAAGTGGCGTCGAGCCGGGCAATGAACGCATCCTGCAGTCGTACTCGTACTCGATCGCTTGTTTTCGAGTTCGAGTACGAGTACGAGTACGAGTACGAGTACCATCGCAAGCGATTGAGCACGAGTACGAAAACTCATAAAATCGAACATCGCTTTTTACG
>JANODW010000860.1:0-13171 GCA_031412875.1 Pirellula sp.
CCGGAAACGATGGTCAGCGGCCTACGGCGCCCGTCAAGGTCACGGTCAAGTACAAAGGCAATCCCGTCGAAGGTGCCATGGTAACCTTCGTAACGATGGACGAACCGCAACCGGCGGTCGGTCGCACCGACGCGTCGGGAAGTTGTTCGTTGACGACCTACAAAACCAACGATGGGGCGATTATTGGGGGCAACGTAGTGACCATCAGCAAACAGGATATCGACAAGACGAACGTCAAACCGCTCAAACCGGAGGATGCGGATTTGATCGGCGTCGCGCCCATTCCGACTCTCAAGCATCTGCTGCCAGCAAGGTATGCGTTGCCTGGAAGCTCGGGCTTGCAGGAAGAAGTCAAGAGGGGCTCGAACAGCTTCACGTACGAGCTCAAAGACTGAATGTACGCGCAGGCAACGGGAGTGGCATGCAAGCCGTGGCCATCTCCCGTTTTGGACGGCCGATTTATTTGACGACCAACGCTTCGGCCAGTGGGGGTGCGGCCAGTGGGGGTGCAAGGTGAGGTGGTGAAGGCTGGGCCGCAGGCGGAAGGGCGCTCGCGGTTAGGTTGCTCGGCGAAGCGGATGCGTTTGCCGAAGCTTCATTTGCCGTCGCCACGTTTGCTGTTGGGTTGGTGGACTGTTTGAAGTCATCGTATTGCGATGTGCTCTCGTACCCTTGGAGTTTGCTTGGGTTCTGGATCATGGACAATCGCAGCCGTTCGTCGTGCAATCGTTTGTTGACCCGTTCTGGATCGACTTGGCTCCAGCTTTCGCGAAAGAGGCGGCTGGATATTCGGCGGAGGAGCCTTTGGTCGGTATCGTACCAATCGACTTGATAGAGTTCGGTTTGGTAATTTTTGGTGGGCCGGCGATTGAGAGATTCGCGGTCTTCGACGAGGCACCATGCTCGCACTTGAAAGCGAAGCGTGTCTTTTGTTAGTTCGTAAAAGATCACTTGATCGTAAACGAGTCGACCGTGTTGGTCGTAAAAATGATTGAGTTCAATAAGATCCACGTGCTCATCGGTAGAGCGATTTCCCTTATGGGATGAGACAGCGCAAATTAGAACGACGAAAGCCAAGTAAGATTGAAACATGACCGCGAACCCTCAAAATGAAAACTCCTTGGGTAGATCGAAAGTCGACTGAGACTATCGAGGAGATTACATGAGCCGCGATAAGCAGCGCGGTGGATCAATCGCTAACAAAATGTGTGCGGTCGAGTGAGCGATCAAACCGAGAGGGCAGGAGAGTTTCCGCGTTACATCATCTGACGATTCTGCAAGCAATCACCTCATAATAAAGATAGAACCCCAATCGCATCCGATCGGAAACGAAACATAAAGGAATTCGAACCCGTGACTGAATCCTCAGCATTTCGCCGGGATCGAATCCATTCGAATAGCCTAATAACAAATCTTCGGTTCCCAAATCAATACTAGTTGAGGGTAACTTCGTCAGCTAGAAAAACTTTTTAAAAAACGAGAGGATGGAGACTTCGCTGGTCGGATGAATGGGACCACGTGGACATCCGCCAGAGCCTTTTTGCACGGAGCCGTGCAAAGCCCGTCAGGACGCTCGCTCCCTCCTTGATAACCGTATGCAACCCGAGCAGGAAAGCCAACGGCAGGGACAAAAAATGTGCAGCATCTTGCCTAGTCCATGGCAACCCGTAGTCTATAATTCCGCGGTTGCAAACCGATTTCGAAACCATTTTCGAGCTCATTCGAACCTATTGGAGTCTTATTATGAAATCGACTACTTGTCCAACATTGGTATGGGTCGTTGCGTACGGGTGTCTCGCCAGCGCAGTGTCGTTCGCACAATCGCCAGCAACCGAACGGCCAGCAACGGAACGGCAAGCGATTATCGATAAGGCGGTAGCTTATTTGACTCGAGTGGGCCAAGCGCCGGACGGTTCGTTTAGCAGCAAGACGGGACCTGGAATTACCGGGTTGGTTGTTGCAGGGCTTCTTGGGGTGGATGTGCCGGTTGAGAGTCCAGTTGTTTCCAAGGCGTTGGCTTATTTGGAGAGCACCAAGCATGAGGACGGAGGATTGTATGCCCCCAAATCAACGCATGCGAACTACGAAACCTGTTTAGCGATCATGGCTTTTTCCAAAGCGAATCAAGACGGGAAATACACCGCGTTGCTGAAAGCGGCGGAGCAGTTTGTAAAAAAGCAACAGTGGGACGAAGGGGAAGGAATTCGCTCGGACGATGTCGAGTTTGGAGGTGCAGGCTACGGCAGTAAATCCCGACCGGACCTCTCCAATACGGCATTCTTGATCGATGCCCTTCGCAGTGCAGGCGCCAAAGAGGACGACGAGGCAATCCAGCGCGCACTCGTGTTTGTGTCCCGTTGTCAAAATTTAGAATCCCCCAACAATCGAACCGAATTTGCCCCCAAAATCAATGATGGTGGTTTCTACTATACGCCCGCTGCAGGTGGCGATTCCATGGCGGGAAAGGATGAGAATGGGGGACTGAGGTCCTACGCTTCGATGACCTATGCGGGGCTCAAAAGCATGATCTTTGCTGGCGTCGATCGCGAGGACTTCCGTGTCAAAGCCGCAAAAAAATTCCTTTACAATAATTACTCAGTCACAACCAATCCAGGAATGGGGAGCTCTGGTCTATACTATTACCAGCACACGATGGCCAAAGCATTAGATGCTTTGGGTGAGAAGGAATTCAAAACGAAAGAAGGAGCTCGCGATTGGAAATCGGACATGCTGTCTCAAATAGGGAAAGCTCAGAAAGAAGATGGTTCGTGGACCAATCCAGACGCGAGGTGGATGGAGGGCGATCCCAATCTCGTCACAGGGTACGTCCTTTTGACGCTCGCCTATCTCAAGTAGTTGAACGCATCTGAGGGAATCGAATTGTCAACCAACCTAGTAAAGCGTCTTCCTCAGATGGAAATCACCAAAGAACTGCTCGCCATGGCTTTGACCCATTCGAGCGAAGCGATCTTGATCAAAGATCGCAATGGTGTGGTCTTGCTTGCAAGCCAGCGGGTGGCGGACTTTCATAAATGCTCGTTAGACGACATCCTCGGGCGAACTGCCTTTGACCTGATGCCGATCGAGATCGCAACGCGAATCAAAGAGCTCGACGAGCGAGCGATGGAGACAGGTAAACCTGAAACCCAAGAAGAAACTTGGGATTTGGTCCACGATCAACGGATCTTGCTCGTCTCTCGCAATCCCATTCGGAATACGGAGGGAATAACAGTTGGCCTGCTGACGCACTACACCAACATTTCTCACATCAAGCAAGCATTCCATTTCTTTGAGCAAAACCAGAAGAGATTCGCGGCGTTGGCGGAGACATGTCCCGTTGGGATTTTCGAATGCAACCCGCAACATCGACTCTCTTACGTCAACCCAGAATGGCAGCGGATCACTGGATTGCCATTGGCAAGTGTGGTTGGAAAGCACTGGATGGATTTCGTTGCGGCCGAGGACACCGACGTTTTAAAACATCTGCTTGGCAGCGCCGACAGTCAGCCTAGCGGTGATCGCGTCGACTGTACGATTCAAGGAACGCATAGTGTCACTGTCGAGTTATCGCTCAACCGTGTCGCCGACA
Organism: Pirellula sp.; assembly: GCA_031412875.1. Taxonomy (GTDB): domain Bacteria; phylum Planctomycetota; class Planctomycetia; order Pirellulales; family Pirellulaceae; genus JBKCUI01. The sequence continues at coordinate 3,590 of JANODW010000860.1, forward strand.
CAAAAAATCATACGGTCTCCTACATTGGCAGCATTGTCGATCTCACGTACCGATTGGCTGCGCAGAAGGAGCTTAGGGAAAAGGCGAACCTGCTCCGAGATTTGACAAGCTCTGTCCCCGCGATCATTTGGCAACTGTCGTTGGCAAGCGAATGCGTCTTTGTGAACGATTACTTTGAAACCGTCACAGGCATGCCGATCGAAACGGTGCTGGGGAAAAGTTGGGAGCGGTTGATTCACCCCGATGATCTTTCCCATGTCGTCGCAAGCACGAACATCGTTTTCATCGGAGCAGAAACGTCGGCTCGCCACGAGTTTAGGATGCTGGGAAAAGGAGGAAAGTGGCGATGGATGATGACCAACTGCCAGCGAATTCACTCCACCGATGGCAGCTTTGTCGGAATTGCCGGCCACACGATCGATATCACCGAGCGCAAGCGAGCAGAAGAAGAATTGCAACACAACAATCTTCTGCTCGAGGAGCGTGTGCACGAACGCACAAAGGAGCTGCTCACCGAGATCGAGAATCGCCAGATAGCGGAAGAACTGCTCGAACAGAAACGAGCGCAGATTGCGCATTTTTCCCGCGTCAGCGTCATGGGTAGATTGTCTGGAGAGTTGGCCCACGAACTCAATCAACCGCTTAATGCCATTCAGAACTACGTCGCGAGCCTGAGTAAAATCTTAGCGACTTCGCCCAGTTCCGATGCAACCACCAATGTCTTGGCCAAACTTTCGGGAGAAGTCACCAGGGCTGCAAAGATCATTCGACGAACGCGAGAATTTGTTTCAACCGCCAAACACCAAGCCGAGCTGTTGAGCCTTACGGAATTGGTGGCCGATACTGCTGCCATGCTCAAGGGCGAGGCGCGCCGAAAAGGAATGACCATCAAGATTGTCGTGAACAGCCATTCCGCCAACGCCCTTGGCGATCCCGTTCGATTGCAACAAGTGCTCGTCAACCTCGTTTTAAATGCACTTGAAGCGATGGTCGACCATCCCGAATCCAACAAGACCGTCACCATGGAAGTCGACGCATTACCAACCCGCAATCAAATCACTGTCATGGATTCCGGCTGCGGCGTCAACGAAAGCTTGCGGGACCGACTGTTCGACGCGTTTTTTACGACGAAAACGTCTGGCTTGGGGATGGGGCTCGCCATCAGTCAGGGCATCGTCGAGGAGCATGGCGGAACGCTCCACTATGAGCCTCGCGAGGAAGGAGGTAGTAAGTTCATCATCGAACTGCCTCGAGCTCCCAGTAACTAGTGCGACGGATTGCCAGTTTCGTTGCACTGTGCAATCTAGTTACCAGGCTCTGCCTGGTAACTCAATGCAAGCGAGGCTCCGCCTCGCCGAAATGCTTCCTAAGTTTGTGAACTCAGGAGGCAGGAGCCTCCACAGTAGTGCGTTCCCAGGCAGAGCTTGGGAACGAGTCGTCCCCTGTGCAACGCTAATTCCAATCAGTGGCGCTAGTACTCGCTGGCGATTCCGACGCAAGGCACTACCGATTCATCGGGACGGCGGAGGTAGAAGCTTGTTCATACAACGGCATGCTGCTCACTGCCGCATTGAAGGACTGGCCGTTCGGAGTGGATTTCGGAGATGCGGTTGCCGCTGGATAGACTGGAGGAACCGAGCCCATCAGCGATTGAAGATTGTTTCCAACTGCGGTTGCTTGCTGAGTAATGGCCTGAGCGCGTTGCATCGTTTCCTGTCCGCGCTGCGCCATTTGATTGATGTTTTGCGCACCTCCCATGCTTGCCATCAGGTCGCGAGCCGGCTTCAAATTCGGATCGATTTGCAAGGCGGATGCGAGGTACTGCTGGGTGACGGGAACGTTTTTGCGGGTGAAGTGCAGGTAGGCCATTTGATAGTTTGCCATGGCGGGACTGTTTACCTGTTGCAATTCGGTCATAGCCGCTTCGCTGTTTCCTGAGTCCAAAAGAACCCCGGCTAGAGCAGAGCGATACGAGGTGCTCTTGGGATCCAGATTGACTGCTTTTTGAAGTTCGGCTCGCCCTGCCGTCAAGTTTCCGCTCCTGGCTTGGAGACTCCCTAAATCGGCGAAGATCGAGGCGTCGTTGGGAGCGGACAGGCCCGCTTTTTGATAAAACTCTACCGCCTTGTCCTTTTCATTTTGACGCTCGTAAAGCCTTGCCATACTCAACAAGGCAGATGCGTTTTTCGGTTCGAGTTCGAGCGCTTTGCTGTAGCTGTCCAGCGCCTTGGCGTAATTGCCTTGAGACTCATCGAGGTGGCCTTTCATCACATGCAGTTCCGGACCCACCGTCGGCTTGGTCGCCAAACTCGTCGGATCACCGCTGGGTGCCGTCGCATTGAATGGCGATGTAATGGCAGTTTTGGCCTTGCCATAGGCAGACGAAACCGCGGTCCCCATCGATGTGAATTGCCCCTTTACCGCTTGCGTGGTCGAGGCGAGCGATCCTGTGACGCCTGCTGCTGCGCTCGTCGCGCCTGCAGTGCGGTTTGGCCAAACCGATGGCCGCGAACCCGGAGTCGATGTGCAGCCGCTCAAAAGAATGAAACCTGCGAACGAACCACCTAGCACGGAACGCCAACGCTCCCAGCGTGTGCGGACCAGTGGGCTGCGTAGGTGGCTGACTATTTGTTTTTGTGAAGTGTGCATGAAAGAAATCGCTTTTTCTTCATCGGTCGAAAAGGACTGTTGGAATCAGATATCCCCGTCCTAAGCAGCCCTGCGAATGGCGGCTGAATTGGTTAAACCCAACGGCATTGCGAGCGGCTGATCGTCCGTGACCACAACCTGAATCGCCGTGTGCCGGGTCGCGTTCAAAAGAATGGGGCTTTTGAGGTTAGCCGTCAGAGTAACTCCGCTTTTGCTGACCACACTCAATACATAGAGCTGATCGTCCGTATGGAGGTGCAGCAGGGCGAGGTCGCGCTGATGGACATGAGCCCGATAGTTTGGGGCAAATCGGCGAGGGCTGATCACTGGAAGCGCGACGTTGGCTTGCGCCACCGACTGCAGCCAAGCGACCTCCTCGTTTCCTTCACTGGAAAGCAGAATCCAGTGCCTGCACGTCTCAAAACCGATCAGCCCATGCGGCATTAGCAGCATGTCCGAGTGGTTTATGTCCATTTTTCCAAACCGGGAAGATTGAATTTGCATGTCATCACCGTGGACCTAAGTTTTGCCAATGTGCTACAATCGTCACCATCGGCAAGTTTCAACTCGCCGCGTGAGTTTAAATTCGACTCCTAACGTTTTTCCATCCCCGGCCTCCTGGCAACGGTGCTTTTCTAGTCTGATGAGTGATAGCAATCTCCTAAGTCGTATCGATGCGGTTCGTGCTCGTTTGGTCCCTCTCCGAGACGGTCTTTGACTACGCTAACAAAGTTGCTCAAATTGAAAAGCTGGACGACCAAATGGCCAGTCCAACCTTCTGGGATGCTCCGGACAAAGCCCAGGAAACCGTTCAACAACTGAAAAGCTTGCGATCGGTCGTAGAGCCGCTCCGCAATGCAATCCAGTCGTGCGACGATTTGGCCGAACTGGGGAGCATGCTAGACGAAGATCCGTCGGTTGCGGTCGAGGTGGAAACCGAGGTCGGAAAACTGGAGCTTGCCATCGAGCAGTTAGAACTCAAAGCGCTCCTGAGCGGACCGATGGATGAGTGCGGAGCGATCCTCTCGGTGCATGCTCGCGAAGGGGGTCTGGACGCCAACGACTGGGCGGAGATGCTTTTGGGCATGTACATAGCATGGGCTCAAAAGAACGGATACTCAGCCGAGTTGGTGGACCGCTCGGACAATGAAGGGGCTGGGATCACACAAGCAACGGTGATCATTCGCGGCCCCTCTGCTTACGGATATCTCAAAGGTGAGGAGGGTATCCATCGCTTGGTCCGCATCAGTCCATACAACGCTGAAGGAAAACGTCAAACGAGTTTTGCTGCCGTGGACGTATCTCCTGAAGTGAGCGATGCAGTGGAAATTGAGATCCTCGAAAAGGATGTGCGTGAGGATGTCTATCGAGCCTCGGGGGCGGGCGGCCAGCACGTCAACAAAACGAGCTCTGCGATCCGGTTGACCCACATTCCCACCGGTATTGTGGCCCAGTGCCAGAGCGATCGTAGCCAGCACAAGAACCGCGCTCAAGCATGGAAGATGCTTCGCGCTCGCATGGCCCGTATCGAAGAAGAGAAACAAGAAGCCGAACAAGCGATCAAATACCAGAACAAGACCGTGACCGGTTTCGGTTCTCAGATTCGCAACTACTTCTTGCATCCAGATCAGCGAGTCAAAGATTCACGCACCGGCTTTCAAATCGGAAACTTCCATGTTGTTCTCGGAGGTGAATTGCAAGGCTTCTTGGAGTCGTTCCTCAAGTACAAGATGGTCAAAGAAGCCGGTCAATAGCCAAGTCCGTCGATGATCGCGCTCCATTCAATCCCTATTTGGCCAATCCCTATTTGGATTTGCCGGTACGCGATTCGATGGGAACGTCGCAAAAAGTGAGGGCCGCCATCCCATTGCGTCCAAGAAGCAAAGTGTCCTGATTCCAAGCGACCTCTTTGAGGTAGGTTATCTTTTTTGCGTGCGGAGCTGGCTTGCGCTTCAACATCAAAATATTCCCGTTCGCTTCGCCTGAAATCACTTTGTCCTTTTCGCCATCCAAATAAAACTGAGTCGTCAATGTATCCATCCAAACGATAGGCTGATCGAATTCCAATGCGATCGCTTCGCGAGAATCGTCGACGTAGGAGGCTTTTATCAAATTGGGTGGCGTGATCGGCGCGGTAGGCTTTTTGCCATAGTGATCTCTTTCGATTAACGGCTGCATCATCCTGGCGAACTCCTCCCATCCTTTCAACGGGAAATGGCACGGGCCAGCCGGCCGCACACCGAGCGTCGAGAGAACACTCATATTCGAATACATCTGAGGCAACGTGCGCTGCTGTTCGCGCAGCATATCACCCGAACCGTTTCGTCCTCCCATGCTGCATGAGTTAGGCCAAATCTGAAAAACATAGTAGTTCTTCACATTGGGAAAGTCCTGCTTCCAGCCTGGGCCGAGTGAAACGTATTCATGCTCTATTGGGCCAGGGACTCTAAGTAGTCGATCAAAGACGAAAGGTCGTATGTAGTGAATTCGTTCATGACACCACTAGGCATCACGGAAGTGGGAGAGGTTTTTCGTTCCTCGATGTCCGCTTTCATCACCGTGAACTCAACCCCTTTTTGATCGCGCAATGTGACGCGGTCGGTCAACTCATTGGTGACGAATCCTGTCCGAACCTCGCCGTCGGCGGTCATGATCAAATTGGTCACGAAGCCTTGCGCGATTGTCTTGCTGGGTTCCAAGACGGCGACTGTTAACTCAGGCCGTTTGTAAGTTTTGGCGATGGTGCCCAGATACGGCCCCTTTTGCGCTTCGTCCTGTTTGACCGAATGGCACGCGTTGCAATTTGCTTTGGCGAACACTTCACGGCCGTGCGAAACCTCACCTCGATTGGCCACGACGGTTGCAATGGTTTCCTCTGGAGGCAAGCTGCTGATCTTGGGCGAATTGTCCTTTGTTTGCGGTTTGATCTTGAGTTGCCGGATCACGCGCGCGGCGATTTGGGCTGTTGCGGCGTCGGGGTCCTGGGCGGCATCCAAGATTTTTTGATCCAAGAGATGGTTGTTGATTTCTGCTGCCGCTTGCATCAATGGCCCGCGGCGCGATGTGCGTTGCCATGCTTCTTGGATGGCTTTGTTCGCGCGGGCGCGGTGTTCGGGGCTGCCGTCTTTCCTGGATGCGATTGCGAGCAACGCAACATCTGCCCAAAGCGCAGATTCATCTGCTTTCATCGAAGCGTTTTCAAAGAATTCGGCATGCATATCCATCTTGGAAGAATTGGCAAACGCATCGCGAGCCTTGTTGCGATCGTTTCCAGACTCTTTGCGTTTCATTTTGGAGAGCGCTCTGAGGATTGCGTCGGGCGCATCGTGTGCATCCATCTTTGACAGGACAATCACTGCATTGGAGAGCAGGCTGGACGAGGCATCCTCTTTGTTGACCGCCCGCAATAACAATTCCAATCCTTCTTTGGGAATATCCTTAGCCACTGCCAATTGAGAAATCGCCGCTCCGAGCAATTGGTCATTGGACGATGCGAGTTTTAATATGCGGTCGAGGGACTCGTTCGACTCGAACCGATTTCGCTGCATGGACTCGATCAAGAACGCGGCTTCCTCGGGCGGTGCGTTGTCGAGCGATTTGCTGAGCACCCCCGCTATTTTTTTTGATTCGCTCCAGGGCTCAGGTTGGTAATACGGACCGCGTGTATCCGGACGGGTCCCCCACGAGTCTCCTTTCCAAACCCCTTCGATAAAATGAAGTCGGCAAAGGGCAAACAGGTAATCGCGACGCAGAGCAGGCGTCGCCGAAGGTAACCTTGCAATCAGGCCATCCACGACCTCGGGACGATGGATCATCGCAAGGGCGCGAAGGATGGGCTGGGCCGTCGCTTTGGCTTGATCGAGTGCAGCAAAGCACGCAGCGAACTGACCTCGCTTGGCAATGGAACGGATTGCGGTGTGCACAACGACCGGATCGCTGTGAGCGAGCGATTGGATGAGTTCGTCATCGGTTGCCGAACTTTGGAGGCGATCCAAGAGATTCCTATCCCCGCTGCGTTTCGCGACACTGGATTCCAGAAGGGTACGATGGACGGGATTGCCACGACGCATCAATTCTCGCTGGGCAGCGATGCGCCGGCGATAGCTTGTGGAGTTAAGCGTTTCGACCAGCTCGCTATCGGTTGCTTTTGCAAATACCGGCATCGGCTCGGGTTGGTGCCCCTTGGGTTTTACACAGACGATATATCCGACATTGGGTCCCGCCCAATCGAACGTGGCCCCACGCCAACTTGCGCAATAGACTTTGCTATTCCCGTCGACGTCGGCATCGGTCGGTCGCGTCATCTTGATAAAGGACTCGGGTTTGGCGGTTTCTTCAAAGGTGGCGCCGCGCGGTGAAACCGAATGGCGATAGAGGGAGCCGGTCCCCCAGTCTGCGGTAAACGGTGCGTTTCCCCATTTGCCAAATCCGGGTTCGTCGATAAAGACGGCACCGCAGCCAGAGCCCCCACCATAGTCGGCTAAGGGTTGCACCGCTTCGTCGGGAAAGTTTTTGTACAAGCGAGGATAGCCGTGGTCGTCCATACCGGTGAAATGGTGCATACGAACATCCCATCCGCCGCCGTCGTTGGTGTTGTCGCGGGCGAACATATCCATCTGAGGACTGATCGCGACCTCGAGAATGTTGCGGGTGCCTGTCGAATAGATTTCCAGGCCAGTGCCATCGGGCCGAACGCGCAGAACGCCACCGCCGCGGTGCGTCAACGTCCGCCCATCGGTCCCTTGAGCATCCATGAATCCGAAGTCGCCGCCCGCAATGTACAGCCACCCGTCTGCGCCCAGGCTCAGTCCGTTGGTCGTATGGTCTGCAGGCCGCTTGTCGTATCCGAAGGCAAGATTCTTGACAAGGATTTTTTGTTCGTCCGCTACGCCATCGCCATCGCGATCGATGAACGCGCTCAAATGCGGTGGATGCATCAAGTAAAGGCGATCGTGATCCCACACCAATCCTCGCGGTGCATCTATTTCGCAAAATACTTTGGTTTCATCGGCGCGTCCGTCACCGTCCAAGTCGCGTAGCCGAATGACGCGGCCTCGCTGCGGATCCCGCCCGAGAGAACCGTTGCCGTCGGAACTGACATACAGGGTTCCATCGACCGATGCAGAAACGAACACCGGATAGTTGACTGCAGGCGGAGATGCGAAGACCGTCACGTCAAAACCTTCCGGAACTTGAACGTCCTTCAATACAGATGCTTCCTCAGCCGGCGTCAACTTTTCGATACGCGGGATGATGTTCCCTGCCTTTGCAAAGGCGTTGCCCTGCAGGGGAACAAAGGCTTTCTTGTTGTCCTTTAGGTCAGCCGGCCAAAGAGGACCGAGGGTTTCCCCTTTGATCTTCACCTCGCGAATGCTGCACCAACTGCCTGCCGGAGCCCCGAGACCTGTAATCCGAACGAACTTAACGGCCGGTTGCTCAAGCACCTTCGCCATTGCATGCTTGTCGCTGGCGCTATCCGACCTGTCGAGCAGCAACGACCACTCTTTGCCGTCGGCAGAACCCTCCACGCGATGCAAGTAGTTCTTGTCGGCAAACTCCCAAACGATTTGGATCTCTTTTACCACATGTGCTTTTTCGAATTCCAATTGGAGCCACTGTGGGAACGCATCGCCATCGGCACACCAACGGGTGTCCGGTTTTCCATCCAGCGCAAGATGACTTTCTTGATTGGCTTGCGTGCTTGATGCGGTCGCTTTGACCAAGGTGGCGCCCTCGGGGATTTTGAGAGCGCTCGCATCGGTGGCAGCCTTGAATTTGGTTTTGTCGATGAAGGTGACTTTGTTTTCGCCTTGGTAAGGTTGCAGGTATTCGGGAGTCAATTTCCCACAGGTCCACAGCAGCCCTCGCGTGATGAGATCCAAGTAGCGGGCATCCTGGACCGTTTCGGTGTTGTGGCCGATGGTGGTGCTAAAGCTCTTCGCTCCTTGCGATTCATTGACCCATGCGACCACCGCTTGATCCACGCGGGCCTTGTCCCCTTTGCCTACGCTTTGTTTACCCACCGCCAAGGGATGAGCATCGAACAGTTTCACGTTGTTGTAGAGCTCTTCTTTCACGGTTTTCCAGTCGCCAAGGGTGGCCGTGATCGGATGCTTGGTGTCAACGAACTGGATATCGATGGGCTCCTGTGGACCGTGGCCAGTGGATTGGAGTCCCAAATGCTTGAACCACGCGTCGGAGCCCGTTCGGAAGCTATGCATCGCGCAGTGCAAATGTACGGCTGGAATTTTCTGGTGTGTTTGGATAATGCGATTCAGGACTGCAGGATCTTTGATGTCGGCGGCGCATTCGTCGTGGATGATCACGTCATACTCTTCCGCCCAATTCAATTTGCCATACAACGGCAGGATGGGTGTCGTGGTGCTGTTGTCGGTCCAATAGACATCCACCTGCACGTTCGCGCGAGACTGAATGCCTTTGCAAATCGCCTCCTGCTGCTTGGCATAGTCGTGGCAACAACCTCCCGCGATCAGCAACGCCCGTATCGTCTTGGGTTTAGAATCCTGGCTGTAGGAGGGACTGCAAAAGGAAGGGATGACGAGCAATGCAAAGGCGAGGATCCGAGATTTCATTTTGTACAGGAGAGGAAGGGAGTTGGTGGGGTGGGTAGGTTTACTGTTTGTTGCTAGCGAGGCGTTTGAAGTAAGCTTCGATGACCTCGCGGAAATGGCTGGGCATGTCTTTGGTGATGTTCTGCAACGCTTCCTGACGTTGAGCAGGAGGCAGATTGCCCCATCCGCTGCCGTCGCCGATATCTTTTTGGTCGACTTCTCCAGGTCCCTTTTCGCCACCTAGTTTGGTGTCATCCATGGGCTTGCCACCTTGATTGGGCTTTTGGCCTTTGGCTCCTCCCCCTCCTTTTTGCTGTTGCTGCTGTTGTTGCTGTTGTTGTTGTTGCTGCTCCAACTTGTC
>JANODW010000861.1:0-2055 GCA_031412875.1 Pirellula sp.
ATGCGATGCGGTGAGCCTTTGCCACCAAGCGTGCTTGGCGATTGCTAACAACGCGATGACAACACAAAGGATTCCGATCCAACGCGTCCAACCCGACGCGAAGACGATGGCTCCGTTGATGGCGATGAAGATCAAGAATGCGTTGATTGCGAGGCGGATTCCGTTTGGCATTTGGGCATACCGAGTGGGTGCCAATAGGCAAGCGGCTGCATCGACAAGCCAGACCAGCACAAAGAGGTAGTTGGCAAAAAGTCCTGCACCCAAACGCATGCCTAACAGTGCTTCTGTTTGTTGGGCCGTGGACTCCAAAGCGTTCGCTTGGCTGCCTTGATGAAACGTAGCGATCGCTCCGATGCTATGCCCAAATGACAGGACTGCGCCGGCAAACCAGAGGATCGCCAAGAAGCGTTCGGTCCTCCTTTGACCCTGTGTCTCGGCGACAAGCACCACAAACATTGCCAATAAGGCGATTCGGATAGCCCAGAGCGAAGCGGATTGGGGAACGGTTGTTGCCAAACGCTGATCGGCGGCGAAAATCGACGGCAATAATAGGTTTTGAGTGAGCCAAGCCATCATCATCGGGCCGATCGCGATTGAAATGGTCAATAAAGTTGCAATGGTCATTGTGGGCATTCTTTTTCAGGGCTTCCAGGTCCCATCGCTGGCATGTATAAAACGTTGCAACACAACAGTTTCCTTTAACTACTTTCATTTTGAAAGGCCCGTTGAGAGATGACGGAATCGAGCAAACGAACCGAAGACGTATTCGATATCGATCGTATTCGAAAGTTGATCGAGCTCATGAAAGAGCATGAGCTCGGTGAAATCGATCTTCGCCAGGCCGACCAACGCATTCGTCTATGTGGCGCCGGGCATGGCCAGCCCATCATATCCGCAGGCCCCGTTGCGGCTCCTGTTGCTGCGGCATCGCAAGCTTCCACGCCGTCCGCTTCCACGCCGTCTGCTTCTCCGGCCGCTGCGGTGGAGGTCGACGGTCCGCATATCGCTTATATCAAATCGCCCATGGTGGGAACGTTTTATTCGCGAGCGAACCCCAATTCGAAGAACTTCGTCGAGCCAGGAGCGGCGGTTCAAAGCGATACGGTTGTCTGCATTATCGAGGCGATGAAAGTCTTCAATGAGATCCCTGCGGAGGTCCGTGGCAAGATTGTTCAAGTGCTCGTGAAGAACGAGGAAGCAGTCGATTTTGGCAAGCCTCTTTTCAAGATTGACACTAGGGGCTAAGAATGTTCAGTCGAGTGCTTGTCGCCAATCGGGGAGAGATCGCTCTGCGCATCATTCGCGCATGCAAGGAGCTTGGCATTGAGACCGTAGCTATTTTTAGCGAGGCGGATCGCGGAGCTCAGTACTTGGAGTTAGCAGACCAAGCGATTTGTGTGGGGCCCGCCAAATCGATGGACAGCTACCTGCGAGTGGACCGCGTTATCGCGGCGGCAGAGATTGGCAACGTCGATGCCATTCACCCTGGGTATGGATTCCTTGCCGAAAATGCCGATTTCAATGAAGTCTGCCGGAGCTGCAAGTTCACCTTCATCGGTCCGTCGCCCGAAGCGATGGAAAAACTTGGAGACAAGAACACGGCTAGGGAAATGGCGGTTGCAGCAGGCGTTCCGGTGGTGCCCGGGAGTGCGGGGTTGCTGGAGACAGAAGACGAAGCCTTGTCTGCGGCTAGGAAGATCGGATTTCCCGTTTTAATCAAGGCAACTGCCGGAGGTGGCGGCAAGGGAATGCGCGTTGCAATGGATGAGGCCACGCTGCAGACCTCGATCTCTCAAGCTCAGACCGAAGCCAAGGCCGCGTTCGGCAATGGGGGAGTGTATCTAGAAAAATACATCGATCGACCTCGGCACGTCGAGGTGCAGATCATCGCGGACCAGCATGGGAACATTGTGCACCTGCATGAGCGCGATTGCTCGGTTCAGCGACGGCACCAAAAGTTGATCGAGGAGAGTCCTTCACCTCGATTGCCCGAAGCGACTCGGATTGCAATGTGCGATGCGGCGGTCCGGCTCATTAAACAAGCCAACTACTACA
>JANODW010000862.1:0-2553 GCA_031412875.1 Pirellula sp.
GAAGACCCATTTCGTGAACCCTCATGGACTGACCGACGATGCGCACTTGTCCACTGCTTCGGACCTGCTGAAATTGGCCAAGGCAGCGTTGGATTTGACGCGTTTTCGCGACTATATCACTTGTCGTCAGCACGGTTGTGAAGTGACGGGAGCGGGCGGCTACAAACGCAACTTGAAATGGGAAAACACCAATCGGCTTTTGGGCATCGACGGGTATATGGGGGTCAAGACGGGGACGACCGATGCGGCTGGCGCGTGTTTGGTCTCATGCAGCCAACGCGATGGAAAAGAGCTGCTAGTCGTGGTTCTCAACGCGGCCAATTCCGATGCTCGCTACTTGGATTCTCGAAATCTACACGCGTTCGGTTGGCGAAGTGCGGCATTAAAGAATTGATCGAAAAGAACGAGTTTGGCTACACTTCGCGGGTGATCGTGCCCAGATAGAATGGCTGCTGCGCGACTAGCTCGGTGCCATCATTCAGATAAAACCGGACGCGAACGCACCACGAGATTTTTAACAACCGGCCCTCGTAGGACAATGGCGAATCAGGCAAGGGAACTTGCACCTGCTGCGGGACGGACCAGTCGGAGGCGGAAATGGAATTTCCTGTTAGCCTTTGAAAGAAATGAACACCCAGATCCTCAGTCCCCTTACCCTCTGTCAGCCAAACGACAGACACTTCGACTGCTGAAATAGTATTGCTTTGAATATTGGCGATTCGATACTCGAATTCGAGCATGTCCTGAGGCATGTAGGTCGGTTGCAAGCCGAGCAAGCGAATCATGACTGCAGACTCGATGGACTGCTGCGGGCGTGTGGATACACGACTACGGGAAAACTTCGGGAGTACGATGGCCATCGGTTTGCCTCTCCTTCGATAATAATCTTCCAGTGAATTGCATTGTGCAGGCTTTGAAACGAGTGCATGGCGTCAGAAGGAATTGTGACGTAGCATTCCAACTCAAGTGGTCGTCCCCAGTCGATCCTGCAGCGCCCTTGGTCCAAGATGTTTTGAAGCCGAACAATCTCGCGTTCGGTCCTCACGTCTGTTCCGAAATGATAGGTACTTTCCTCTTCGCATACCAGTCTAATTGATAGTTTCTTGATCACTAGTCGACCGTACTGAACAAGGATCACCTTGTACGTCTTCCCGGGAATGAGAGGAAGGTCCTCAATTTCCACCGTAGTGGACCCAATCCCGATCTCCTTGATGTAGGACTTAATGAATAGTTGGCCGGCCCGCAATCCAATGTAAATGCCCGGGATCAGCAGCATCAACAACCGCAATTGGAGTTGTCCTTTGAGAAAACCTCCTACGGCAAAAACCGCAAAGACGGCGATCATGGCATTCCAAGCCATTGCAAACAATCCGATGGAGATCAGGGCCCCAGTTCCTGGCCATTCGCCCGGCAATCGAAAAGCAAGCTTGACGCCCGGGCTATCGGTAAAGGGAGCAAGCATCGGAACCATCGGCGGCAATGAGTTCTTGCTGTGGGGCTTGTTGGGCCGAGAAACCAATCCGTGTTTTGCAATCACTTCGCGGTGCTCGTCGCTGGTAGCAACCTTGAGCACGCGGTACCAAAACCCGACAGCGCCCATCACAATGAACGAGGCGGCCACCGAGGTCAGCAACCAAAAACCATAGCCTATCGGAACGACCTGAGTCGTGGGAGAAATGAACTGCCATCCCACCAAGGTGGTGAAGCACACGACGCCGATAAGAAAAAAGGAAGCGAAGAACAACGCTTCGCCGAGCGACCCCACGAACCACCAGCCGGACATTCGCCCGCCCCTCTTCTTTCCCCATAGTCTCAGTCGTGGCCTCATAACCAGCAGTGTATTCCCAAGTGGCGAGTAGACCAAGCGGTTAGACCATTTTGCCGCATGGGAATGGGCTTGGTGGAGCGCGAGGCCCAAACTACAATCCACTGGATGTCGAAAGAAAAGGTTCCATCGAAAGAACCGCTCTGGTATGCGAGCGGACTCGCGTTTGAGTGCACTCAATGTGGTGACTGTTGCAGTGGGCCTGAGGAGGGCTACGTCTGGGTCACACCCGAAGAGGTGCTTGCGCTGGCCACCAAAATGCAAATGGCCGATCGACTCGAAGAATTTGAAAAGAAATTCACTCGCCAAATCGGAACCGAGCGAAGCTTGGTCGAATACTCCGACGGAGATTGCATTTTTCTAGATCCAAAATCGAGAACGTGTTCGGTTTACGATGCCAGACCTGTCCAGTGTCGCACTTGGCCATTTTGGAAAAGCAATGTCAAGAGTCCAAAGGCTTGGTCGCAGGCGGCAAAAAGCTGTCCTGGTTGCAACCGCGGCAAACTCTATTCACTCACTGAAATCAATATCAGCTTGGCAAAAGATACGGGTGAATTCTAAGGAACCGTTTGCAGATCCCGAATTCCCTATTGAAAGTGCGAACCCATGCTGCGGTTCATCGAGGACAAAACCCGTCTGCCGTTGGAACCGCACATTCCGACGGAGTGCTGATGAGCCCATCGCTTCGCGATTGCGATCGTGACCGACGATTCCCGAACCTTCTGGCG
>JANODW010000863.1:0-5040 GCA_031412875.1 Pirellula sp.
GACCTCGGCGCGATTTCCATACTTGGTCCCTAGCGAGATCAGAGCAAAGAGCACCATCGCACTGCCTGCTAAGATGGCGGTTGCGATGATCACTTCGAGCAGGGAGAAGGCACCTCGCATTCGCACAGTACGGGATGTCACCGAACGATCTCCAGCGCACCGGTTTCGGCCGCGTAGGTGATTGTCAAGAATTCATGGATGGCGGTGTCATAAAGCACAATCGAGGCGCTTCGGCCATGCCCGGTGGCGCTGATAGGCAACCACCAATCACCGTGCATCGTGTCCAGCTCATTTGCGATCGCGTCGGAGTTACCCGACGATAGATTCGATGCCGAGGGATGCGAAACGTCAGACGATGGGGTCTCGTTGCTCGATACGCTACGGCTACTATTGGAATGCGACTCCGAGTCCAAGTTGCCCTCATCGATGCGAGTGCTGGTAGAGCCGTTTGTCCAGTTCACTTCGGTGATCACGACGGTTTCAGGGAGTCGCCATGTACGTGGAAGTTTTTCCGAGGACATGTTTGCGGTCGCAGAATCCTGGGTCGGAACACTCGATTGCGAGGAATCAGGGGCCATTTCTGAAGTCTCACTTTCAAAAGATTCAAAGGCACCGCTGCGAAGCTCATGGTGGTCATTTTGCATCTGAATAAAAATCGGCTTGCCGGTCGCAATGGCTTCGTGACGCCCCTCATCGATCGCTTCTCGCAGCACTTGTGCCGCTTCCTGAAGCGTCGTTCGGTTCATCGACTTTTGCATATTGGGCCAAGCGATGGCAAGCAGACCTACCATCAATGCCAGGACGATCATCAATTCCAAAAGCGTAAATCCGCGAACGCTTCGACGTGTCAATGAAGGAATCCCCATAGTGTTGTCCGTTCACTATTTTTTCGAAGAGGAGCTGGAGCCGGAAGTTTCTTCCTCGCTCTCAGCCTGGTTGGAAATGTCGTCGCTCGTTCCGGGCTGCCGGTCTGGCCCCAACGAAAAGATGCGTGGGAAATCCGAAGTGGATTCGCTCTTGGTGTTGGCGCTGCCGCCGCTTTCCGAACCCGAACCGTCGGTGCCATACTCGTATTGATAGCTGCTGCCCCAGGGATCCTTTGGCAGCTTGCCCCCTTCGATATACGGACCACTCCACTTTTTGGCCAACGCTTCGTCTTCAGGCGCAGTGACCAACATGTCCAATCCCTCTTCGGTCGTCGGGAAGCTCTTCATATCGACGGCGTAC
Source organism: Pirellula sp. (assembly GCA_031412875.1). Classification (GTDB taxonomy): domain Bacteria; phylum Planctomycetota; class Planctomycetia; order Pirellulales; family Pirellulaceae; genus JBKCUI01. Next base: position 1,228 of record JANODW010000863.1, read on the forward strand.
ATTTTGAGTGAAGAGACCAGCCCACCAATTTGGACTTGAGCGGTGCGAATATCCGCTTTCTTTTGCGAGCCCAACAAACGCGGTCCGACGATCGCAATGAGGCCTACCAAAATGATCAAGACGATCATCAACTCCAACAGTGTCAAGCCGCGACGGGCGGTAGAGCTTGCTCTGAGTGTTTTGAGTGTACGGGGTGTTCGGGGTGTTCGGGGTGTTCGGGGTGTTCGGCAATATTGCATGGTTAGGTAGTTCATTTTGAAAAAGGGGAAGGGGTAAGGGGTTAAGGCTTAGCACGAATCGCTTTCGATGCATCATCCTACGGAGGAATTGAGGTCGAAGACGGGCAACAGGACGCCTACGATAACGAACATGACCATGCATCCGATCAGGATCAGCATCATCGGTTCGATCATGCGAACGAGCACTTCGAGCCGGCGTTCGATACGATTGTCGATGCGGTCCGCGATGGTGATGAGGACTTCATCGAGGGTGTTGCTTTCTTCGGCGACGCGGATCATGGCCATGACTTGTGGGGGAATGAGTCCGCTGGCGGCAAGGGGTTTCGAAAGGGAATCTCCGGCGGTCACATTGTCGACAGACTGCATCATCGCTTCGGCGAGCAGTACATTGCCTGTCGATTCGCTGCTGATGCGGAGTGATCTCAGCAATGGCACGCCGTTCTTGAGCATGGTTCCCAGGACGCGGCAGGCGCGGGAAACGGCTGCGTCATGAAAAATGGACCCTACCAAGGGGGTCTTGAGTTTCAATCGATCCATGACACGTCGACCGGTCGAGGTATTGAGCGCTCGTACGGCAATCACGGCCAATCCCGCGATTGCCATCAGCACAAACAAACCGTACTTCAACATCAGTTGGCTGGTAGCGAGCAGGAGGATGGTAATCAGGGGAAGCCCGGTACCGTTTTGTTCGAGACGATCGAAGAAAGGCTGGAATTTGGGCACGAGAAAAACCACCATCGCCGAAGTGATGATGGTGCCGACGATTCCCAGGATCATGGGATAGGCGAGTGCGCCGACAATTTTGCTGCGCATTTCATCTTGCTTTCTCAAGAACATGGCTGTTCGCTGGAGAGCTTCTTCGAGGAACGCACCTTCTTGGCCAGCCCTCACCATGCTGAGCGTCAGCTCGGAAAACATGGCGGGTTCGCGAGTCATCGCGACATCCAAACTATCCCCTTGTGCGACTGCGTCATGGATTCGCATGGCGATGACTTTGAGCTTGGGATTCTCAGTGGCGTCAGCCAAGATCCGAAGCGACTCGAGCATGGCCACTCCGTTGCTGAGCAGGTCTGCGAGTTGGCCGCAAAAATCGGCGGTCTGTTCTTTGGTCACTCGGGCCGGGAGCGAGATCGCTTTCCATTGGGACTTTGCCGCCCCTTGATCCCGCAACGTCATTGGGAACAACGCTTGCGCACGCAGACGCTGCATCGCTTCCGACCTGGTGGTGGCAGCAATCGTTCCGGAGCGTTTCTCTCCGGTGATCGATTTCGCGGTGTATGCAAAGTCTGTCATGGTATTCAGTCCGCTTTGGTCACTCGCACGATTTCTTCGATCGTGGTGACTCCCGACAATGCTTTGTCCCATCCGTCCATACGCATGGTCTTCATGCCGTTGCGAATGGCGACTTTTTTGATCGCATCGGAGGTTCCTTGGTGCGTCATCATTTGCCGGATTTCTTCGGTGGTTACGAGCAGTTCATAGATTCCCAATCGGCCATGGTAACCCGTCTTGCGGCACCGCTCGCAACCCACTGGTCGGTAGAGAATCAACTTGGGATCCAGTCGCTGATCGACAGGGAAATCGTCCGGAAGATCCGCCGCGTTGGGATGGTAAGGCTCTTTGCAATCGTCGCAAAGAACTCGAACAAGCCGTTGCGCCAAAACCCCTTCAACGGTGCTAGCGACCAAGAAGGGCTCAACCCCCATATCGCACAACCGCATGAACGCGCTGGCCGAATCATTGGTGTGCAACGTGCTAAAGACCAAGTGACCCGTCAACGACGCTTGCGTGGCGTTTTCAGCCGTCTCCAAGTCGCGGATCTCACCTACCAATACCACATCGGGATCGTGACGCAGGATGGCTCGCAAACAGGCTGCAAAGGTGAGGCCTACTTTCGTATGCACCTGGATTTGATTGATCCCCTCGAGCTGATATTCGATCGGATCTTCGGTCGTTACAATTTTGATGTCTTCGGAACGGATCTCGCTAAGCGCGCTGTAGAGCGTCGTCGTCTTGCCCGATCCGGTCGGTCCGGTGACCAGCACGATGCCGTGCGGCAATCGAATCAATTTTTGAAATGTCTCGTATACCGACTCCGGCATGCCGATGCCTCGCAACGAGAATTTCAGATTGGTTTTGTCGAGGACACGCATCACGACCCCTTCGCCGTGAAGCATCGGAATGATCGAGACTCGCACGTCGATCTCGCGGCCCGAAACTCGCAGCTTGATCCTACCGTCCTGCGGCACGCGTTTCTCTGCGATGTTCATCTTGGCCATGATCTTCAATCGGCTGATGATGGCTGCCCGAAACTGATTCATCTCCGGCGGAGTCGGTTGCCGTTGCAAGACGCCGTCGATGCGATGGCGTATTTTAAGGCCCGACTCCTGAGACTCGATATGGATGTCGCTCGCCCTCGCTTGAACCGCTTCACTGAGGATTTCATTGACCAGTCCGACCACCGACGCTTGTTGCGCCTCCTCAGCGTCCTCCAAGCTATCGGGATCGATCCCCTCGAGCATCTCCACGTCGCCCGATTGTTGCCGTTGCAATGCAATCAAGCCGTCGATCGTTTCCGAACCGACCCCAAGGTGCTTCTTGATCAAACGCTGAACCGTTTCCTGCATGGCCATGACCGGTCGCACCTCGACCTCCATCGCCGAAGCGACGGAGTCAATCGCTGCGAAGTCAAACGGATTGCTCACGGCCAATCGCAACCATCCATTGCCCCGTTCCAGAGGAAATACAGAATGGCGATGGATCAGCTTGGCCGGGAAACCCTCTAACGTTTCGGCCGCTAAATCCACGCTGTCCGATTCCAACCACTCCAGCTTCATCGAACGGGCGCTCGTTGCCAGCAATTCGTGCGGGCTTCGAAACGACCATTGCTCCGCCAATTGATCCAACGAATCACCCAAACTCAAGCAATCTGCGAGTTGCCGCAATTGCACCGAGTCAAGCAACGGGTGCATACCCGAAGAATTCGAGATCATCGTGTCCATCCGTAGGTTGGGTGAAAGCTTCTCGTCACGAATGGAGTGTCGCGAGGGTTCCTCTCGCAATTCGATCTAAGAAAACTGAGGGGGGTGGGGATCCGAAGGAGTAGGAATATCCGCTGACTCATTCGAATTTAGGGGCGGGAAATGATGGGGCTGGAGATAAAAATAGGAAAAACCGGATGCTTAGTATAGTCCAAAGAAGTCGATTTGACGAGATCTACTCTCCCAACCGCGCTCTTGAAATGTTTCATTACGAAACAACAAAAACCGAAGAAAAACACGGTTGTTGGCTTTGAGGGTCATAAATCTAGCGAATAGAAGCGGCTAAACGAGTTGGCGGTATAGTCGCCGAACGCTGGTCCCTCTCGGAATCCATGCGTTTCATACAGTCGATGCGCGGGCACGAACGCTTCTCCGGTTCCGGTTTCCAAATACAGGCGACGATAGTCTCTCTTTTGAGCAGTTGAAATAATGTGCGATAGCATTTCGCTGGCGACTCCTCGTCGCAGGAAATGCGGATGGGTTCGCATCGATTTGATTTCGCCTAAGTGTTACGGGCCAAGTTGTGGTCGCAG
>JANODW010000864.1:0-23154 GCA_031412875.1 Pirellula sp.
CGGCCCTCGTTGGAGAATGAAGTGTTTGAATATTCCCAACGAGTGTGCCGGATTTTTGCTTGAGCTTCAACCCTACATAGCTTCTCCGCGAAAGTTGCGGCCCATCGCGTACTTTCGCGGAGCGAAAGGCGACTATCTCAATCCCGTCGACTGTCCTTTGAAACTAGTTCGCGTGAAGAGGTGGGGGAGTCGCTTCCGGCAGAAGCGAGCTACGGAAAGGGATCAACAGTATTCATCGGATCCGTCGTCTTTTAGCCAAGTCACGGACCCTCGCAAATCCATCATGAAACAGCGGACGTGCACGTCCCACTCTTCCTTGTCGCCTCCCTTGGCTATCTTCCTCGAGCAGTGAGCGTAGATCGTATCCCGCAGTTGGAATGCAAATCGGCGGTGGTCCGCCTCTTCACGTTTTAACTCTTCAGGCGAGTCGCCGTATTTCCCCTTCGCCCCTAGAAATTTAGCATACGCTCCACAATCCCGATGCTCCATGATGTAGACATCCTGGATTTGATGAAGCTGGACTGCAATATCCAAATGTTGGAAAAAGACGTCATACCAGGATTCGTGATCTTGCTGAATAACGCCCAAAGCCGAACCCGCAAAAACGAGCTGATCATAGCGATTGGCAAGATTGTCTCCCTCCATGAATGGCACCAAGTCATCGATTAGCCTCAGGTCCATGCAACTTAGAAGCAATACATTTTTTCTCGGTGGTGGGTAGGGGCGGTAGTTGGAGGACGTCCGGTGTATTTCCATCGTTTGATATTCCTTCGCGTTGGTCTCAATGGGAAAACCAACTATTGTAGCGTTCGGCGCGTCTCGCAAGGGCAGGAGTGGACGTAGTCACACTGCGATGGAGTCGTTGCCAGCAAACTAAGCCGACGCGATCGCTCCCGGCATCTGGCCCGCATCGGACTCCGGTTGCCGAAGTGAATCGTCTGCATTGACGTTGCTGGCCGATGCTTCCCTAGCGGAGTACGAATCCAGCCACCGCAGCGCATATAGGACCAATCGGTAGTTGGCGTAGACCAATGCGGTCACCAACATGATTGCGCCGATGACAAGGCCAATCGGAGTTGCAAACAAAATGGAGATGAGCACCGCATTGGAGAAGACAATCGGTAGCATCAAAATCCCCACAGACGCGATGCGCTGCCCAGTCAGTAGCCCGTTGGAATGCCGGATCCGCCAAAACGAAACACTGCTCGCCACAACGCCCGCAAAGACCCAGAAAAAACCTGCCACGAGAAAGAATTCACTGCGACCGACCATTCCCGTGATGGCTAACAGGGCACCCGCACAGCTCGCAATCAGTCCGGCCATCGCCACCCAATCCAGCCCCGGCTTGGTCCTCGCGGGCCGAGATAGTTTTTTTCGAAGGGAGGCGAAAAACGGCTGCTTCTCAACCGGTCGACTCGTAGATGCTCGTGGTTGGGATGACGGAATCGATTCGGGCACCAGGATGGGGTCCACTGTAGTGGCATTGGAATCGGACTTGGCATAGGAATCGGGCTGGTCCATCGATTCGATAATGCTCGCAACCAACTCCAAATGGAGTTCGGCGCCGGCTTCCAGTCGCCGCTCGATCATTGTATAGATCTGCGACTCCACTTCGGCGCAGACACTTGTTCGTTCTGCACGAGGCGTTCCGCTTTCGAGCAACACTTGCTCAATACGGTCCACGAAGGCATTGATCACTTTGGTGATTTCGAGCGGATAGGGTTCATTGGTTTCCATGATGGATAGGTCCTTTTCAAATGCGACAGGTTGATTTTATGGGTAAGGGAACACTATGCGACGACCGAAGATTCTCGCTGAGCGAGCAAAGAAGAAACGCTATCGACGATCGTCCCCCATGCGCTCGAAAGTTCACTGAGCCGCTTTTTGCCGGCTACCGATAAGCTGTAATAGCGACGCGAAGGCCCGTTGGGGCTCTTGGCCATGCGGTGTTTTAACAAACCTTCACTGCAGAGCCTGGCCAACAAAGGATAGATCGTGCTCTCGGTCACCTCCATCCCAGGGATCTGCCCCAGCTTCTCTACAATAGCGTAGCCATAGGTTTCCTCACGCGTCACGACAGCCAGAACGCAGAGTTCCAGGATGCCCTTCCGCATCTGGGAAAGCCAAGTTGCATCCACAGTCGCACCTCCCATCGTTTGATTCCATCTGTTCAAGAAAATACACGGCACCTACTATGTTTCGCATGGTAGAGGTATTTCTTGGGGAAGTCAACCAAATAATTTGGGCAAAATGCAGCGTGGACTAGGGAAGCGATTTGATCTGGTAATCGTCATCGACAAAGTCGACGTGGATGCTCCCACCATCGTTTTCTTCACGGCGAAGCAATTCGGTGGCTATTTTGTTTTGGAGCCGACGTTGGATCACTCGCTTGAGCGGTCGCGCACCGTAGACAGGATCGTATCCTTCGTTGCAAATGGCGTCGATGGCCCGTTCGGAGATGGTCAATCGGTAGTGGTTTTCGATAAGCTGTTTTTCTAAGCGTTGGACTTGGAGAACAACGATTTTTCGAATCTCTTCTTTTCGAAGGGGTTCGAAAACGATGGTTTCGTCGATGCGGTTCAAGAATTCGGGTAAGAATTTCGCTTTGAGAGAATCTTGGAGTGCTTGCTGCATCTCTTGTTCGCTTCCCCCTTCGTCGGCGACTCGTTGGATCAATTGGCTGCCGACGTTGCTGGTCATGACGACGATGGTATTGGTAAAGTCGACCGTTCGGTTTTGGCCGTCGGTCAATCGTCCATCGTCTAGCAACTGCAGGAGAACATTGAAGACATCGCTGTGGGCTTTTTCGATTTCATCGAGCAATACAACGCTGTATGGGCGTCTCCGCACGGCTTCGGTCAGTTGGCCCCCTTCTTCGTATCCCACGTATCCGGGAGGGGCGCCGACCAATCGGCTAACGTTGTGCCGTTCCATGAATTCGCTCATGTCGATGCGGACCATGGCGGATTCGTCATCGAACATAACTTCGGCCAGGGCTTTGCAAAGCTCGGTTTTTCCAACCCCGGTTGGGCCTAAGAACAAGAACGAGCCGATAGGACGGTTTGCATCTTGAAGGCCGCTGCGACTGCGACGGACGGCGTTGCAAATCGCTTCGACGGCATTGTTTTGCCCGATCACACGTTGGTGCAAGCGTTCTTCCATAACCAACAATTTGGCACGTTCCGTTTCCAGCATTCGTGTGAGTGGGACGCCGGTCCAGGCGCTAACGACGGCTGCAATTTCATCGGCCGTGACTTCGGTGCGTAGCAACCGGCGTTTATCTGTCTCTTTGGATTCTTTCGTCTCGAGCACTTCTTCTTTCGCGATTTGTTCGCGAAGTTTGCGAAGGTTTTGGTCCAGTTCAAACAAACGTTGGTAGTCGGCTTCGGACACTGCTGCGCCGGAGGATTGCTGCTCCTTGATGCGTGAGTCGAGTGTCCGAAACTCTCCTTCGGCCTGCTCCAACGATCTTCGAACGGATCCTACTCCCGAGAAGCCTAATTTTTCAGACTCCCATTGCTCGCGAAGGCTGGCAAGGTCGCGACGTACTTTTTCCATCTCCTGTTCGATATCTTCGAGCGCCTCGTCGGTGCTGTCGTCGGATTCTTCGTTGAGTTGTCGTTGCGCCAATTCGAGTTGCCTCAAGCGGCGTTGCAGCGTATCGATTTCGGTGGGGACGCTGTCGCGTTCCATTGCCAGTCGGGCCGACGCTTCATCGACGAGGTCGATTGCTTTGTCTGGTAGGAAGCGATCGGTGATATAACGATTGGAGAGTTTGGCCGCTTCGACGAGGGCAGCATCGCGGATCTTCACACCGTGGTGCGCTTCGTATTTTGCTTTGAGTCCACGCAGGATCGTGATGGTATCCTCGACACTCGGCTCGCCGACATAAACCGGTTGAAAACGGCGTTCGAGGGCAGCATCCTTTTCGATATGCTTGCGGTACTCATCGAGCGTGGTCGCCCCGATGCAACGAAGCTGACCGCGGGCAAGTTCGGGTTTGAGCAAGTTGGCGGCATCGCTAGACCCCTCTGCCGCCCCAGCCCCGATAACCGTGTGCAGTTCGTCGATAAATAAGATGACGTCGCCGTCTGCGTCTTTGACTTCACGCAGAACAGCCTTGAGACGCTCTTCGAATTCCCCACGGAATTTAGTACCAGCGATGAGAGATCCCATGTCCAGCGAAACGACACGCCGGTTTTTGAGACTTTGTGGCACATCCCCTTGGACGATCCGCTGCGCCAGCCCTTCCGCGATGGCGGTTTTTCCAACGCCGGGTTCACCGATAAGCACTGGATTGTTCTTCGTCCGGCGCGAGAGAACTTGAACGACACGACGGATTTCGTTGTCCCGGCCAATGACGGGGTCGAGTTTGTTTTTCGAGGCTAGGGCGACGAGATCGATCCCATATTTTTCCAGTGCTTGAAACTTTCCTTCCGGGGTTTGATCTGTGACACGCGCGCTGCCACGCACACTTTGAAGCGCGCCGAGAATGTCTGGCTCGGAAACTCCGAGCAATTTGAGAAGGCTCGCGGCTTTGTTCTCCGTTCGGCAAAGACCGAGCAGAAGATGTTCGGTGCTCACGAATTCGTCCTTCATGGAACTCGCAGCGCTTGCTGCCGCCTCCAGCGATTTCTGCATCGAGGGCCCGATCGAAGGCTGCCGGCCGCCCGAGCTCCTAGGCAATCGCTGCAATTCGCTCTCACACGTCGAGCGAATCTTTTCCAACGAAGCTCCCATTTTCTTTAACAAGGGGACGACGACCCCCTCGCTGTCTTTGAGCAACGCCGCCAACAAATGCAAACCTTCGATCTCAGGATTCCCAGCCGCCGAGGCGAGCGACTGCGCTTCCACGATCGCTTCCTGCCCCTTGATCGTCAGTTTGTCCATGCGAAATGCCATATCGATAGTCCAGTTCCAAGTGGTGAGCAAAATGAAATCCAACAGATTGGCAGTTGGTCATTGGGAACGGACTCGAATGCAAATACTGGGCCGAGCGCGCAGCATTAAAAAAACCTCTCTAAAGAAAGAGAGGTTGGGCAACCAGCCGACAAGATTCGGCTTGGGTTGCAAGTGTTCGACTAGATGCTCCGGTGCGATCCAAACCTAGAATCCACCGGGACCTGCGTCCAGGTTACTCAGGGATATCGATATGAGCCTTGTTGGCTGCTGCTCGCAGTTTATCGAGCGCTCGGGCCTCCAATTGCCGAATCCTTTCTTTGGTCACGCCCAGTTCTTCGCCCACCTCTTTGAGTGTGAGCGGCTCAAAGCGGTGATCCAATCCAAACCGACGGACAATGATTTGTTGCTCGCGTTGATCCAGCGTGTGCAGGATCTTTTGAATTTGATCCGTCCTGGCCGCTTGATCGATTTCGGCGGAAAAATTGTCTGCCCGTTTGTCTTCGTGCCCTGTGAAGATCTCTTCGGAACTGGTTCGGAAGCGATCCCGATGTTTAAACTCGTCCGGTATGGTCCTCGCGAAATTTTTCATAATGGCCCACGAGGCGTAGGTACTAAACTTATTTCCTCGCGAGTAATCCAACTTTTCTGCTGCTCGGATCAGGGACATATTTCCATCGCTGATCAAACCGAAGAAGTCATCGTTGGGATCGACGTGCTTCTTGGCGATCGATACCACCAATCGCAAGTTTGCTTGAACAATCTTGTTCTTGACAGCGACGGACTGCTCGTAGAGCTTTTCGATCTGATCCATCAACGAGACCAACGGTGCCTTGGGATCTAACTCCGATCGCAGTTTGCTGGCCACATGTTTCAAGTAGTTCATCTTTCGGAAAAGATGGTACTCTTGTTCACGTGTGAGCAGCGGAACATCGTAGAGGGAAGCAAGATACGGCGGCAATCCGCTCGGTGCACGCACCTTGCGAACGGGTTCGGCAGCGACAGGAAGGTCGGCGGTCATCTCCTCGGCCCGCAAATCTTCATCGAATTCTACATTGTGCATGTAGTCCAACGGCAATTCAAAGATCTTGACTGCACGCTGCTCATTCAAAATGCGAACGATGCTGGATCGGATACGTCCATATCGCTTGGCCAACACCACGGTCGAGACGCCTCGATTGTGCTGTTGGTACATAGCGCGGCGATCCTCGTCGGAAAGCACATCGCGTTGATCTGGAAATACAGCCATTTTGGGAAACTGTCGATCAAAATTCTTAATGGTGTATCGGATCGTTTCGGTGCTCCGATTTACTTCGCTAGCGACGGTGCGAGCGACTTCGGAAAGGTTGGCTCCAGTTGCAGCAATCCGACGAGCCCGATCGATGATGTCGTCTCGTTCGGAATCTCCGATTTGGCTAAATCGCTCGCCCCGTTCGACCCGTTTTTTGTTTTGGGTGACGAAACGATCGACGCTGGAATGGAGGAATCCAACTCGTTTTCGGCCTTCAGCGAGGAAGCGACGCGACACGAGACCTTGGTCCCGCCATCGCGAAATGGTTTTGGTCGAAACGTTGAACATCTTGCTCAAATCCTCGACGGTATGGACGGGCTCTTTCGCTTCTTCCACGCGCAAATTCATCGAGTCGGTGATGTCTTCAACGAACAGTCGCAGATCGTGAACAGCGTCATCCCCTTTGATCAACCGGTAGCCGGTTCCGTCTGGCCGGACTTCGGTGACGCGGTAGAAGAGGAAATCGTAGGGGTAGTTTTTGCTGGGATCCAATTCGGTCAGCAAAGACTCGGCGCGATCGGCCTGTTCGTTCCTTTTGGCGCGAGGAGCGAACCGAACTTGTTGGTCTCTTAGTTCTCGGATGAGCGAAATGCGATAGTCGGTATTCATAATTCCTTAGCTCCCTGCTGCTGAGTCGAACCTTGTATAATCCTTGCGGCTACCAACCGCGACAAGCGCCTCTGCGATAGGGTACGGAGCTCAATCATTGAACTCCAAAGTGTCTCGCGTCGGGCATTGCTTGAGCGGTCTGTCACGTTGACAAATCTTCTATCGCACCGACACTTGACTAGTCTGGTCAATTCCAAATCTATTATTCGACGACTTGAAAATGCTCTTGGTTCACATGAAGCAACAATTGGACCACTTTTTTGTGCAATTGGTGGCCAAAACAGTCTCAACGGGGTGCAAAGTGGGTCTCCAACTGGATTTACGCACGCTTTGCCTTGTTTTTCGGGATGTACCGGTAACCGATCTGGGTAAACTTTGTCCATTGTTTTAGGACGTTTTGACAAACTCGGATCCTAAACTGTCAGTTGGGCAGACAGCGAGTGTCCAAAATTCGCGCACTCTAATTCAAAACGCGACAATCAAAAACGGTAATGAAACGGATATGGAAGCAACAGTAGGGATTGTGGATTACCAAATGGGCAATCTGCGAAGTGTTCAAAAAGCGATTGAACGCGTTGGGGGCAGCGCCTTCATTTCAGGGGACCGCAAGGAGTTGGCTGGCGCAACACATCTGATTTTGCCGGGCGTGGGCGCGTTCGGGGATGCCATGACGGAACTGCACCATCGGGGCTTGGTGGGGTTCCTGCAGGAATGGTCCGCGACGGAGAAGCCTTTTCTGGGGATTTGCCTGGGAATGCAACTGCTCTTTGAGAGCAGCGACGAAGGTGGCCGGCATGAGGGGCTCGGTATGCTGCCGGGCACGGTGGTTCGCTTTGAAAACAATCCGCTGGATCGTACTTTCAAAGTCCCACACATGGGTTGGAATCAGGTTGCCAGTACGTTGCCCGATGACACGATGCTCGCGGGGATATCGGGCTCTCCACACGTTTACTTCGTGCACAGTTATTTTGTCCGCCCATCTGACCCGAATCTAACGTGGTTGACGGCGGACTACGGGGCAACGTTTTGCGCTGCAGTGCGGCGACGAAATTTGCTGGCGACGCAATTTCATCCCGAGAAAAGCCAACGCGACGGCCTGCAACTTTTGGCTAATTTTCTGAAATTGCAAAGCCATTGAAAGGGCCTCCGGTTTTGCGACTTCAACCTTACAAGTAGCGTTCGATAAGCGGCGCTGCGATTCGCAGCCGTCGAAATTTTCGCAACTCTTCGGTTAGCACATTGCTCTCTCTCGCTTCGTAGCGGAAAAGATCCGCACGACGGATTTCGGTCGCGTGGGATCGATGAGCCGCCATCGAGTCGGCGACTTGACTCGCAAAATGGCAGTCGGTGATCAGCATTGCCACTTCGGAATTTCGCTTCTCCGAGAGCGGGTCAAAGTTGTAGCTCCCAACCATGGTGATTCGTCGATCGATGATCATCGATTTGGCGTGCAGTCGATGGGGGCCACAAAACTCATGAATTTTGATCCCTGCATTGAGCATCCATCGGCGCTCGTTCGCAAACCCAGCATGAACGGCCACATGGTCCGTGGACTCCAGCGAGTTTGTCAGCAGGCAAATCTGGACACCTCGGTTGGAAGCGTCGAGGAGGATAGATTTCAACTCGCTCGAAACGGCCAAATAGGGCGATTCGATTTCGATGGAGTGGCGAGCCTTCTTAAGCAATCCCAACAAGGTGGGGGCGATCGATCCGCTGGTTCCTTTGGGCTCGCAAACGATATCGTGCAGGAATCGCAGATGGGATTCGTCGATATCGGCCGCATCGTATTCTTTGGTCGGGCTACAAAAATCCTTGGCAGGTGTATCCATCAAGGCGACGGTGTCGAGCCAAAGGCGAACCTGTTCTAAGGCTTGTTCTCTGGGCATGTCGTTCCATTGGCGGTGCACTTGCAACGCCTTCATTTTGGGAGCCTCTGGGCGATTGAGATCGGGTTGGCCGCTTTTGGGCTCATTCCATCGCTGTTGGAAATAGAGTGCCGCGTGATTGGCGGATTCGCCCTCCACGTAGATGTCGCGGTCGATGCATTTTTTCTCGCCCAGACCAAAATGCACCTGCACGAGGTTCCTCCCCCCGGTGATCAATCGTGTTCGATCCGCGATGAGCAGTTTGTCATGTAGCCGAGATCGCCCCAATTCGATCTGGTAGCGGACATCGCGAGGTCTTTCTCGAATCGCAACCCCGCGTTGGACCAGATATTGGATGAGTGGCTTTGGTATCCGATTGTCGCCAATATGCCCATCCACCAGCACTCGCACCACCACCCCGCGTTCCGCTGCTTGGAGCAAAGCGACAAAGAGGCGGCCAGAGGTGTTGTCGTCCGAAATTTCGTAGGAAGCCAAGTCGATTGTCGATTGGGCCTCTTGGATCAATGCCAGGCGGATTTCAAAAGCTTCGAGCTCATTGTGCAACAGCTTGACCGTGCTGCCGATTGCAGTGGATCCCATCAAACACGCCAAGGCCGCCAGGGTTGCGAAAGGGAGGAGTCGAACCCCATTGAACGCCATTTTCAAATCCTTACAGCGATGATTGCCTGCGCATAGCGAGATTCGACTTCAGGCTTTTGTGGACAGCTACACCCCACACACATCAACATTCAACGCATTGGTGGGTTCATTCAGAGTATCGACATTGTCTCAAGCGAATTGGTATCGAGCCGAGAATATCCGGTTTGTAGCAGTTGAATCGGATGCGAGTCGGGACAAAAAGGGACTTGGCGGGGCTCGCAACCTACCTAGCCCGCATTTCTTTGATAAGCCAATCGATGTATTGTTGCCATCCGATGCGATCGTGGCTGGTTACCAAGGTGAATCGGTTGTTCTTTTCAGGTGGAATGCGAGAGAGCACGTCCTTGGCCATTTCCAGAGTTCGTAATCCTTCTGGGTTCTTTCCTAGTTTCTTTTGTGCATTGGAGATTTGGACCATGGCTTCGAGCGACTCGGGTTCGCCGATAAAGTGGGCTGCCACTTCTTGATAGGCGGCGATGGACTCTTCGTATGCACCCGACTCGAATAGCAGGTCAGCGACGCCAAAGTAACTGCTGCGCAACAAGTTCTCCGAATTGGTATCCTTCGCGATTTCGTTGCCGGAGATCGTAATTTCCTCAACGATTTTCGCGTAGGCGTTTTTGGATTCGTTGAGCAGTTCTTTGCGGAGAGCTTTCCATTTGGTAATCGAATCATCGTTCGCGTTGCGTTCTTCGCGCAGGAGCATCTCTGGCCACATCGATGCCATTTTATAAGCTTTTGCCATGGTATAAAGAGTTTGCAATCGGCGAGGGTCTTTCTCAAACCGTGCGAGTCCTTCTTTGGTTCGGCGAATCGAACGCAATAACTCTTCGTAGCTTTTTTCGATGATGGCTAGATTTTCATAGGACTTGCTGGAGTCCCGGATCATGGCTTCTTGGGCTTGGTTGAAAAGGCTGAGTCCTCTGCGAAAAAGCACGTCGCTGAGCAAAAACAGGGACTCTCTCCATACCGGGCTCGACGGAGCCAGATCGCTGTAATAAAGGTTTTGAATGACGAGTTCTTCTGCCTCCTGGTATTTCTCTTTGGCCGTGCTCAGCCGCGCTGCCTCCAGTCGGGCATCGTGGACCAACGACGTGCTGGTGTTGCTGTCGAGGATTCGGTTGAGCGAGTTCATGGCCAGATCAGGCTCGTTCAAGGCATTGTAGTTGCGAGCCAACGCCAACAGCCCTTTAGGTAAGTTCTCTCGCGGTTCAAACCGGAGGTAGTAGTTTTCCAGCAGGAAATTGCTCTTCTTGAAGGCACCCGAAAGGCGATAGTTTTCGATCGCGCGCCAAAGCAGTTCTTCGAATTGCGGTGTTCGCATCTGCTTCATGGAAAGCGACTCGTAGGCTTCGGCCGCTTGCAAGTGGTAGGCTTTGCAAAGCCCGTTGTCGGGCTGATTCGCCAAGCTGTTGGCCCATTGCTCGTAGAGTTTGCTCTTCATCCGCATTCGGTCCAAATCATCACAGAACGGCGGCAAATTGTTTGCAAACCTAGCTGCCGCTACAAAATCCTGAGAGGCAATCATGCGTTCTCCCGAAGCGACGATTTGCGACTGCATTTTCGAAAATGGGATCCAGTCATTGGCATACCAACGCATTTCGCCAAAGTTATTCGTAATATGCTCCATGGTATTGGCCGCGTCCGCAATGCGGCCGATGTCGATCAGACCATCGATTTCGTCCAGTCCGCTGACCAAACTTTCCGGTTCAAAGGGAGAGGAAAGTCGCAGCGCGCCAAATGCGCTGACGGCTTGGGTTTTCTGCCCGAGGTCGCGCATGACGCGGGCCAATTCCAATGCTCCTTGTCGCCTGCAAACAACCGAACTTTTGGGCGATGCCATAATCCGCTGGAAATCCGACAGGGCGATTTGCAGCTTTTCTTTCCTTCCGGATTCGCTTTCGGAATTTGCAAGCCTCTGCATGCAACGGCCGTGCACAAGATCGGCATTGGGTTTGTAGATGGAATCCGCCGGTATGTATTCTAAAAGCGAGGCTGCGTTGGCATAGTCGCCTGCCTGAAAGCGGGACTGCATCTCTTTGATATACGTTCGATCCAATTCGTTTGCCGAGCTTCGGGGAAGACTTCGCCAGTGCGTAATTCGCGACAGCGCCGATTCCGGGTCCTGATTCTCGAACGACAAATCGATGTCGATGAGCCGTTCGATCGAGTCGGCTCTGCCTGGCGGCCAACGATCGGCTGCGACTTCTAAAGGGGACTCCGCTTCGTCCCAACGGAACAAGTCAAACAACGCCATTCCCAGGTAGTAGTTCCCCTGCCCTTCGTAGCCATCCGGAAACGTCAACTCGCGACTTTTCTCTAAGTGCTTGACTGCTTGCTCGTTTTTTTCGTTTGCAATCCGGCGTTGGATGATCCCTTCGGCTGCCCGGCGCTCACTGGCGCCGATGAGGAATTCTCGCTTCGATAGGTCAGCTCGCTTCTTCAGCAGCTTGGGAGAGATGGACTTAGCAATCCGATAAGGGGACTCGCTATCGCCCTTGCGCATCAATCGCATCGCAATCTCCAATTGCTCGGAGGGGTTGGGAGCGGCACCATAGACGTACAAATAGAGACCAAACACCGAAAACGATGCCAAAACCAATGCGGCCAATCCGCCGATTAAAGCGGAGCGACCAATGCCTCTCCTCGCGCTTCCCAAGGGGAACGTCTTCAAGTTCCGAACGTGCTGGATTCGGTCGGCGGCTTTCCTGGCGAACATAGGTTTGCCTATTGAATTCCTGTGACCATTCTTGAGATCGATGCCAGCGGTGCAATCACCGCCAACTCTCGCCAACTCGAATCAAACAAAAGCCTTGCAACAAACAATCCGATCCAGAGCACCAGCGAACCCTCCCCCAGCTTTCTTAGCAACACCAGATTTTTCTGCGACGGCGTGGGGTCGCTGTCGTTGGTCTCTTGGACAAGCGATCGACCTGCCTGTTTCACTTCCAGGGGGTCGGAAGACAAATGCGATTGCGCCAAAGGAGATTGCGCCAAATGGATTTCACCCAAATAAGGAATTCCCTCTCGCTGCATCCAGTGGATCGTCCTATTGAAATCGGAGGCGCCTTGTTCGCTTGAAGTCGCCGAACGATCCAATCCCGATGCATTCTTGCGGTTCGATTCCCGTTTTCGTTGAGCCGATAAAGGGCTCCAGTGCGGGGTTGCCCAAAGGGACAGCAGGAACCAGACCGCAGCAAATAACAGGAACAGGATTGCAAGCCGCGATCGGCTGAGCGGACGAACCATCGGCTCGATCACCGGCGAACCCGTCATCGACAAAAACCCGCGAGACTTTACCCTCAACCGTTCCATCATCGCATTCATAGACTCCAAATTTTCGGTATGTGTTTGCGCCAGGTGCTGAAGATTTTCAATCAGCATCGATTGCGAGGGTTCGGTTCTCTCACTGCCGCTGAAGGACGACAATCGGAACGGCGAAGGGGATGGCGAACCCGCCGCCTCTGGCTCCGGATTGCCGGCCACTTGGGTTTCGCACGCACTGCGATCATGATCCGCATCCAACTCTAGCCGCTTCAGCGAATGCTTACAGGATTCCAACCTCCATCGCTCTTGCAGAAGCTGATTCTCAAAGGATTCGCATTCGTCGGTTTGGAGCGAGGGGGAGGTAAGTTCGGCAAGCGAACGCTCGACCTCTTTGATGGAACTGCGAATCGGGCAGCAAATCTTGGCCCGAACAGACTGAAGCTCCGAAGTGTTCGACATCGATCGCTGGTTTTCTTCCGCCAGGATCTCGATACGTGAAAAGGGGAGTGGAGCCTTTCCCGCTTCGCTGTGATGGGACAGTTCGCTTTGGCTGGCCAGCTTTTGCAGGATCGGCAAGCGATGTTGGGAAATAGCCAAGTTGGTAACGAGCTTGTATTCCACGTGCTGGATAGGGAGAAGATTGGATCCCCACAAACAAAACGAGAGGGCTCCTATCAAACAGGTCCACCACGGCTTGGCTCCCGTTCTGTGCGGCGTAGATTGCTTCCCTTTCCCACGCTTTCCCACTTTGTCGCTCACTTCGGTCGCGGAATACTGACGAAAAATCTCGTTGCCCGTTGATCTTCGGCTTTTGAGATCGGGAATGTGAACAATTCGTCCCAACGCCCCAGTGGGAGTATTTTTCGCAATCCGCAAACTCACCCTAAACCGCACAGTTCATCGTTGCCGATACAAGTTTCGTAGCAGGGGTCCGAAACAACATCAATCCCTATGCTGAACGCTAGCGTTGAGTGTGGTGGCAACTGTGCAAAGAGGTGAGTCCCATGGAATTGTCAAAGGGCGAGCGTCAGGTGATGAAACGATTGAGAACATCCGTATTCGGATTTGTTGGATTGGCCATGATGGCGCTATCGGGGTGCAGCCTGTGCTGTTCGCCTTACACAGACGATTACGTCACTTTTGGGTCGCGTACCCCGCGGATCGATCGCAAGCATGGGCGTTTAGGGTCGTTGTTCAGCGACTCGCAGTCGATGGGTCAACCGACCGGGATGGCATCGAGCGTGGGTGCCGAAGGGGTGCCTTATGAAGGGGAATTCGAGGAGACGATCGACAATGGAGCCGTCACTCTTGGTAGCAAATCGCGATAGCAAATCGCGATAGCAAACAAGCGGTCAATCCAGGTCTGCGAGATAGTTGAGTATCTTATTGGCCAACACTCGCGTGTCGGTGCCAAAGGCGCTTTCGAAATCCCGCGCCCGTTGTGCCTGGGTGTATTCTTGGTAAGGCTCCCTGCTGCCGCATCGCTGCAGGAATGGACCGTATTGCTGGGAGCGACGTTGCGATAAGTAAAGCGTCATTGCCCAGGAAACGCAGTAGGCATTCTGTGGTTCCTGCTGGAATGCTTTGTCGTTTTGGATCAAGTCGGAGACCAGTCGTTGGATAGTTGCTGGACTCTTGGCTAGCCTCTGCCAATCGGTGCGGCGCGATGCGGCCCAAAGGGATTTGTCGCCCCGGCTTTGGAGACCGGTGAGCATGGGCGCCTCGAAAACAGAGGCTAGTCCTTCGACAACCCACAGAGGAAGATTCGCTTCTCTTTGATGCAGTCCCACGTTGAATGCGATTTGATGAGTCGCTTCGTGGCAGATGATTGTCTGCGTCTCTTTCACCGACATTTCGACAGACTCGAACAATGCGATGCGATTGGTGTCTGAAAAGTAAAAGCCAGCGCAGTCTTTTGGCAGTTTGACGTGGGTGGTATTTGCGTAGTGGAGGAATTCGGCATGCGATCCAAAAACAACCGCGACTAGGGGAAACTCTATGTCTCGCGTGGCGATTTGGTGAGTGCTGCAGTACAGCCGAAAGGAGAACCATAAGCTACGAAATCGCTGCAGCCAAACATCCATATGCTCGGGTCGCGCGACAACCAAGTATGGGCCTTCGCTTTTGATCAAATAGCTTCGTCCAAACTCCGAACGCAAATGCTGCGATAGTTCCGCCCGTTCCATCGGGGTAAAGCGATCTTTCAAAATCGTTTGTTTAACGATGGCCGCTTTTGGGATGCGAAGGATGGAACCGTCGTTCTGCATCAGCAATGTTTGATTCGAAAACAATCCAATCGGGATGCCTCTGGCGACGGAGTCCTGCAATTGGACAGCGAGAATGGGTGGTCGCGAGTCCTGAGGTGCCGAGTTAAGCTGTGCGGAAGGGGCTGTGCCGTCGCCTTGGGGACTAAAAACGGATGGATGAAAGGACCAATCCTCAGAGGTTTTTTCTTGGGCTTGCCTGAGGGAAGGTGCGTTCGGCTCGAGGTCGGCCTGATAGGTTACCCATTTTTCTTTTGCTGGGCTGGGTGCGGCCGCCATCTCTATTGGCGGGCTGTTTTCGCATCCGGCCAACCAGCCGAGCGTCAGCAAGCAGCACGCGCACCGCAAACTGCGAAAAACACTCGGATTGGGAGGTTTGGGGGATTTCATAGCGAAACTATAGGCCTGGAAAGGTAGCCGATCAGAGCAATTGGGGCATCCGTAGGGGCAATGCAAATGTTGGTGATTGGGCTGAAACACTTTTGCCGATTTTGCCGATATAGCATGCTCGCCCAATCGGGTTTGGAAGGCTTGCCTTGAAAGCAATCGAAAGTTTTAAAAACCCCGTGATGCCTGGAATCGCCTAATGAGTAACCATGTTCGCCTTTGCCTAGTCCTCCACAATCATCAACCGATCGGTAATTTTGATGGAGTGATCGAACAGGCTTATCAAGACAGCTACTTGCCTTTCTTGGAGGTTTTTGAGCCCTACGAACATTTGAAATTTGCGTTGCACACGTCCGGGCCTTTGATGATGTGGTTGGCAGAGCGGCATCCTGAATACTTGGAGCGAGTGGCATCGTTGGTGGCTGCTGGGCGCATCGAAATTGTCGGTGGTCCGTTTTACGAGCCGATTTTAACGATGCTCCCGAGCCGCGATCGCATCGGTCAGATCGTGAAATACACCCGTTGGCTGCAATCCCGATTTTCGACAGCCGTATCCGGAATGTGGATGCCTGAGCGTGTATGGGAAAGCCAATTGACGCGAGATTTGGTCCCGGCTGGAATGCAATATACGATCCTCGACGACTATCATTTCCGCGCGGCCGGTTGGGATGATTCCAAGCTGACCAACTACTTCTTAACCGAAGACGATGGGCACGTTCTGCGGGTATTTCCTGGCAGCGAGCGGCTTCGTTACTTGCTCCCCTTTGCACCGCCATCGGACGCGATTGCGTATTGCCGAACGGTCGCCGACCGTGCACCTGGATCGGTGCTTTTGTTTGGGGACGACGGCGAAAAGTTTGGGACATGGCCCAATACGAAACAGCATGTCTATCAAAACGGATGGCTTCGACAGTTCTTCGATCAATTGACCGCCAACCGCGATTGGCTGATGACTTCGACCCCCTCGGAGACGATTACGGAAACCCCGCCGGCAGGAAACGTCTACTTGCCGGACTGTTCGTATCGCGAGATGACCGAATGGTCGTTGCCTGTGGAGCGTCAAGGCATGTACGACGCCTTGGTACACGACTTGGAGAGCGACTCCCGATGGTCTCAGATCAAGCCGTTCATGCGCGGCGGTTTCTGGCGTAATTTCAGAATCAAATATTCCGAAGCTAACGAAATGTACTGCCGCATGCTCGACGTGAGTCGCCGGCTGGAGTTTGCTCGCCGCGGCAATGGAGATAAGTCGCTGCTTCCAAAGGCGGAGGATCATTTGTACCGTGGCCAATGCAATTGCCCCTACTGGCATGGAGCATTCGGCGGTATCTACCTGCCGCATCTGCGCAACGCCACGTATGCCGAACTGATTGCCGCTGACAATTTGCTCGAACGCTCTACGGGACGGCATGGGGAATGGGTCGATGTCACTACCGAAGACTACAACAAGGACCTTTTCCCTGAAATTCGCTTAGCGAATGATCAATTGATCGGATACTTTGCTCCGTCGCAGGGAGGCATGCTCTACGAGCTGGACATCCGCGGTATCGAGCATAACATTCTTGCGACCATGCAGCGTCGACCCGAGCAGTACCACGAAAAAGTCAAGCTGGGGAATTGCCAAGCATCCGATGATACGGCGAGCATCCATGACCGTGTTGTTTTCAAACAGCAAGGGCTGGAAGATCTGCTGCAATACGACATCTTCCCTCGCAAATCGCTTGTCGACCATTTCTTTGACCATGGCATCTCGGCAGAAGACCTACAACGAGGCCGAGCGACCGAACGCGGGGACTTCGTGGCTTTGCCTTACGACGCAAAACTGCGACGAGGTTCTGGCAAAATCCAAGTGCAACTCAAACGGGAAGGCAACGCCTGGGGCGTGCCGTTAACAATCACCAAAGGAATAACTCTATTCGCCGGAAGCCACGCGCTTGAGATCACTTACTTGATCGAAGGACTACCTCCCGGCCGTCCATTCGACTTCGCGGTCGAGTTCAATTTTGCCGGCCTACCCGCCGGAGCCGACGATCGTTTCTTCTACAATGAACGGAGCGAGCGCATGGGGCATCTGGGAACCATTCTGAACATCGAGTCGACGGATTACCTCGGTATGATCGATCAATGGCTCGGCGCCAATGTGCAATGGACCGCAAATCGCCCGTCTGGATTATGGTGCTTTCCCATCTCGACGGTTAGTCAAAGCGAGGGAGGATTTGAATTGGTACATCAATCGGTCTGCATGGTCCCGCACTGGGTCGTTCAAGGGGACGCAAACGGCCGGTGGACTGTATCGATGGATCTGATCATTACATGCGAACACGAACCAAATTCTCGCTCCGCAAGACAATTGCTTGCCGACCGCGAAAAACAGTTCATGTTTCAATAAATCCCAACGGCACTAACCAGCACAAGGTCACGAGATGTCTGTCTCCGCCATCAACCAACAAGCAATCCAAATCGTCGCTCAGTCGGAAAAGACCCGCGGAGACATCGCGATGGCCGTCCTGGTAAAGCAATTGGACGCCGACAAGCAACAAGGTCAAGCGGCGGTGCAACTGATCGATCAAGCAGCCGAAGTAACCAAAGCGGCCAAGTTGACGCGCGGCATCGACGTCCGTGCGTAGTTAGGCGATGCCGATCAATCTTCGTCTTGGACTTTGATCTTTGTGGCAGCGGGTGGCTTTTGGCTCGTGGTATCTTTTCCAGCCGTGTCGTCCCCTTTGGGCGAACCCAGGATCAGCCCTGATTTCGAATCATTGCCTGATTTCGAATCATTGGCCGATTTGGGTGCCGGTATGTTCTCTTCTGAGGAAGGTTTCT
The DNA here is from genome assembly GCA_031412875.1 of Pirellula sp. GTDB lineage: Bacteria > Planctomycetota > Planctomycetia > Pirellulales > Pirellulaceae > JBKCUI01. The sequence continues at coordinate 18,066 of JANODW010000864.1, forward strand.
TTGCCTCGATGGATTTGGCATCTGACTGGGAGGCAGCGGATTGCGAGGGGTCGGACTGCTTGGTGTTATCCGCTGCCGGTGACTTGGTAACGTGTGGGAGTGTTTCGATCGTCGAAGCGCCTGCATGGACAACCGTGCTCGAGTCATAGATAGGATAGCTGCTGATCACGGTTCCCGAGGTGGAGTCGATCGGAATGCGATAGGTATATCGGCGTGCGACGGTCCGCATTTCGGTGTACGGAACGGACCTTGCGATCCTTTGTGGGACTTGAACTTTTTGAACGACTCGCTCGACGATCGGTGTTCGAATGATGACATCTTCGTCGACCGTTTCCATTTTGTACGTGGTGGTTTGAATTGGGACAACGCGCACGTGCGTCTCTGGAACGTACTCGATCCGTTCCTTAGCCACTTTCCGAGTTACCGGTTTTTGAACGGTCGTCGGCACCATTACTTTTTGCTGAACGGCTTCCATTTTTTGAGTTTGGATGGGAACCTGTTGGGCAACCACTTGGTTTTCCATGCGAGTGGTGGTGATAGGCACTTGCTGTTGCACCATTTCGGATTGCATCCGAGTGGTGGTAACGGGAACTTGCTGTGCAACGAGTTGGCTTTCCATGCGAGTGCTTGTCACGGGCACTTGCTGCTGGACCATTTCGGTCTGCATCCGAGTGGATTGAACCGGCACTTGCTGGGTAATGGTTTGAGGTAAATAACTCTGCTGTGGGACCGCGACCTGTTGATAGTTGGCTTGGTACTGCACCTGAGCAAAGCTTTGCGAGGGGGCTTGGTAGGGGACCCAGCCCAAGCCGCCTCTTTGGTATGCAGGCAATCCGTTGTAAGGATTAACGTCGTAACCACCTCTTTGCCAACCCAAGTGATACCGGACATTTCCCGGCTGCACATATTGCTGGGCAACATAGCCTCCGGCGTCGACCACTGCGGGTTGATACGTGGTGACCGGTTGGAAAGCAGTGTAGTTTTGGGTTTGATAGGTGGTCTCCGTCACGGGACGCTGGACCGCATAGTTTTGTGTCACCAAGGTGGTTTCGGTCACAGGTCGCTGAACCATCTGCTGCTGCGTTTGCATCGTCGTTTCGGTAACGGGACGCTGGACCAAATAATTTTGCGTTTGGTAAACCGTCTCGGTTACCGGCTTCTGAACGATGATGTGCTGAGTCTGGAACTGTGTTTCCGTCACGGGACGAAAGGTGGTAACCAATTGTTCGACTTGGGATGTTTCATTGACGAAAGTCGTCTCATCCACGTAGTCCGTTTTGACAACCGGTTTGTAAACGGTGTAGGATTCGTTGCGGGTCGAAGTCTCAACGACTGGCTTGCGTACCGAGTATTGCCGTTTCTCCTTGCGCTCTTCTACCGATTGTCGATAGCTCACGATTTCCTTTTCGACCATGCGATCTTCGTACTCCACTCGCATGGAGGTGAAGGGAACCTGTTCCAGAACGGTTTCCGTCTGGAGCCGGTGCGAAACAATGGGATCACAATACTGCTGAGCGAGCGCGCTACCGCTAATCCATCCTACCGATCCGGCGATCGAGAGTGCCGAACGCAGGAGCAGTTGAAACGCATATCGCTTTTGAAATCTTGAATCCATAACGCCATAACCTTAAAGAAATTTGGAAACGAGTCATGTTATTGTGGTTTACTCTGAGAAGTCTTTCAAATAAGAAAAGGAAACCTGGTCGATAAATTCCTTTGCAAGTGCTTGGCGTGTCGATCTTTAGGAAAAGTGCATTTTTTGAAACCTTAACGGCAACTTAGTTGTCCTCACAGCCCTTGCAATCCGTATACACTGCTCAAACTAACAATGCGATCAACTCATATTACCCAGATAACCCAAACAACCGCCGAGCATCGCAATCGCCGGCGGGCTACCTTTGCACCGCGACACCCTTCGAGAACCGCTTAATGAGCCACGCTACGATCGACTTTCAAAACCCTTCTTGGCAGAAATTTGACCGCGATCGTGGGAGTATCCTGGTGGTTGGGCATGGAACTCGCAATCCATCGGGCTCCGAGCAATTGTTGGACTTGGTTGGCCAGATGCAAAGCAAGGCAACCTTTATCACCATTGCGGGTTGCTTCCTCGAATTGGCCGAACCGTCGATCGGTGCTGCCATCGAACAACTTCATGCACTGGGGATAAAAAAACTACTGGTTGTACCTGTGTTGCTCTTTACTGCCGCGCATGCGTTGCGAGACATTCCAGACGCAGTCGCCGACGCGGCAGCCCGGTTCGGCATGGATGTGATTGGACAGACAAGCTCGCTGGGCACGCATCCAGCCGTGATCGCGCTGTCGCAATCGCGTTTTTGCGAAGTGACCGCGACGGAGAGCGGGGAGGTTTGTCCGACCAACGCGTGCGCGCGAGTGGAATGTCCCTCGGGGATCTGCGAGGGCCAGTCGATGGCCCTCGGCCGGATCGGGTTGGCGATGGTTGGTCGCGGAACCAGCGATCCATCGGCGCTGGAACATATGCGAGAACTGACCCGGCTCAAGGTGGCCAACCTTGCTGCTGTTCGGCATCAAACCGGTTTCTTTGCGGGAGGGAAACCCACTGTAGACGGTTTGCTCGAAGAAGCGTCCACTTGGGAATGCGATACCGTTTTGGTTCAACCGCACCTCTTGTTCGAGGGAGAATTGATTGAGCAATTGAGATGCAAGGTGTTACAATGGCAAACGCGTTCTAAGCACAAACAATGGCTGATCGCGCGAACGCTCGGGGCAGATCCGAAATTGGCGGATGTGTTTTTGGAGTTGGCCTTTGAGCAACTGATGGCTTATTGAGGAAGCTGCTTATGCGAACGCTTTGGATATGTATTTTTCTAGTTGGTTGGGCCACGACAGGTTGGGCCACGATAGGTTGGGCGCAGGACGAACTGGACGCGCCGTTCCAGCTACCGCAAGAGCCGCCCAATACGGACATTGGGCAACTGGTCCAATGGGAGGGATGGTCTTTCCGGTGGCAGTTTCGCGACATCGAAGGCTTGATGCTCAACGATGTGTACTTTCAGAATCGGAAAGTGCTCAAGTCGATCAACCTGGCTGAAATCTATGTTCCCTACGCACCCGGAGCCCCTCGCCCAGAGGACTTTTCCTTGGGTGGGTTCTTGGCCAATCCCATGCCGCTGGAAATAGGGCGCGATTGCAATGCCGCCGGGACAGGTTGCAAACCGTTCCATCGCGACGGCAGCATCGCTTCGGGAAAAACGGCCGACGTGATGATGCACGAGGAGCCGTTTGGCTTTTTGTATGCTGGAACTCAAGGGCGAGCGCCGGGCAAGATGCTGGTCCTGTGGTCGATGGTGCATTTCAAAGGACTAGGTGATGGTTATACGTATGTCGTTCGGTGGAAGTTTCGAAACGACGGAAGCCTTTGTCCTGAGGTCGGAGCGACCGGTGGCCTTCAGCATTTGAATGTAGGAGCTGGAACCGAGGCTGGCGTCGTCGTTGGCAAAGATGAGCATGGGGAGGCAGTCTTTGCCCCATCGCATGTTCACAATTTTTATTTTCGAATCGATTTCGACATCGATGGCGCGGAGTCCAACGTGGCGGAAGAGTTTTCCTATGTGACGCTGGCTGCGGACCCCCAAATGGCGCAAGCGGTATGGACTCCCTTTGAACGTGAAAACGGTCGCGTCCTTTCGGAAAACGTTTTTCGCTCGTGGAGGGTCAAGAATCCAAAGTCGCTCAATGCATTGGGTCGCGCGCGATCGTACCAATTGCTTCCCGGAGGTCATGGTGCTTGGAAAGACGGGGGATTCCCCGTTTGTACTGGAGATTTTTTTATTACCAAATACCGTCCGTCCGAGTTTCCTTATTCGTCTACTGACAACCGGAGGATGCTCTCCGCGCTGGCCAATTATTTGAACGACGAGCCGGTCATGGAGACCGATCTGGTTGCATGGTACCGACTTTGCTTTGTCCATCATCCTCGCACGGAGGACTGGCCTGCTCAGCCGATCGTATGGAATAGTTTTGAGCTGATGCCTCGCGATTTTTTGGACGCGAGCCCTTTAAAGCCAAAGCCTTAGCAATCGGTAGTGCGGGAAAGTACGAAGTTGGCCTTGGTGACGACAACGTTTTTACACTCTAGATTGGCTTGGGATTTCCGGTTACTCTAGTATTTATTCATTATCGCAAATCCCTCGAGTCCGCTTTGAACATGAACTTCACTCCATCCTCGGTACGACTCAACCTCTGTCGGTTGGGTCTCGCTTTCCTCACGGTTTCTTCCGTGGCTTTGGCTGACGATATGCCGGCGAAGCCATTGGGAATCAGCGCAACCAAACCGGACAATGGTCCGTTTGTGCCCATCGATGGTGGCAAAGGCGGCTACATGGTTCCTTATACCCAATCGTTTGAACGAACAAATCTCTCGTTTGAAATGATCCCCATCCCAGGTGGGGAAGTCACCGTAGGATCCCCTTTGCAGGAGGCGTCGCGCAGCGAAGATGAGGGGCCGCAATTCAAAGTGCAGCTAGAACCATTCTGGATGGCGAAGACCGAGCTAACGTGGGGCGAATACAACACGTTTATGCGATCCTACGACGTCTTTAAGAAATTGTCATCGACGGGGATCCGACAAGTCACCGAGGAAACTCGCCAAGATGCGATCACCGTCCCAACCCCTCTCTACGACCCCGCCAAGACCTATGAATATGGCGACGACAAATCGCAACCTGCGGTGACCATGACTCAGTATTCCGCCAAGCAGTATACGAAGTGGCTTAGCGGATTGACCGGAGTACAGTATCGAATACCGACCGAAGCAGAATGGGAACATGCTGCACGAGCCGGTTCCAAGACCGCATACAGCTTTGGCGACGATCCTGCGGAGCTTGAAAAGTATGCCGTCTTTAATGCGTCTGAGGGTGCGGCGAAGGTTGGCAGCAAAGCTCCCAATGCGTTTGGGCTTCACGACATGCACGGCAACGTGTGGGAATGGACCATCGATCAGTTTTCATCCTCTGGTTTTGAAGAGAGAGGTGGCAAAACTTTTGTAGGACTGTCCGGAACACATTGGCCAACGCAAGCGGATTCTCGCTGTGTCCGTGGAGGGGGTTGG